>NZ_JAHDIG010000002.1:119617-155915 GCF_020630935.1 Bernardetia sp. | reverse complement strand
TCCTTGCACTCATCATCTATAACAATAGCTTTCATAATTTCAGTTATCAGTTTTTTGCAGTTACCAGTAATCAGTTTTCAGTAACCAGTTTATGACTATTTTTAAAATTTAAAACTCGTTAATAATTAATCATTATTTATCGGAATCAAAATCAAGACTTCTGTTCCTTTTGGGTTTCCCTGACTATCTTCCAAATCATCTATTTCCACTTCGATATTTCTGTTTGTTATCGACTGATTTTTGAGAAGTTCTAAACGCTCACTTGTTGCCTGCGTTGCAAAAGATTGATGAGTTTTTCGTTTGCGTGCATTAATTTCAGCAGACTTTTGTCTTCCTACGCCATTATCCGTGATTTTTAGTTGTAGAAAATTATTTTCATCTTTTTGTATCTTATTAAATGCCAAAATCAGTTTTTTCTCTCCTGTTTTGTGTAATAGGCCATGTTTGAAGGCATTTTCTAAGTAAGGCTGAATCAAAAGTGGAGGAATTTCAATTTCATCTAACTCATCTTCATCAGTTTTTTCATCAAAATTAATTTCATATTCAAAATCCTCTCCCAAACGTAAACCTTCTAATTCGATATAAGATTTGAGTAAAGGAAGTTCTTTTTCTAGGCTAATTGTTTCTTTAGAGGAAGAGTCTAAAAATCCACGCATCAAGATAGCAAACTTTCCAAGGTAGTGTTGTGCATTTTCTTTTTCGGAAAGCATAATAAAATCTTGAATGGAATTAAGAGCATTGAAGATAAAATGGGGGTTCATCTGCGAACGTAGTGCTTTGAGTTCACTAAGCTCTTTAGCTCGCTCTTTTTGTTCGGCTTCTAGCTGCATACGCAAACGACGACGATTGACATACCACCCACCAGCAAAAATAAACCCTAGTGGTGCAAGAAAGGAAAGTCCTAATACTAAACGTTGTTTTTCTAAGGCTTCTACCTCTAGCTTTTCTATTTTATTTTGTTGTTCTAATTCTTTGATTTGTTGCTCTTTTTTTTCGGTTTCGTATTTAGTTTGAAGTTCTTTCACCTCTTTCATGCGTCTTTTCTTATTTATAGAATCCATATATACAGAAGTCTTATTAAGAGCTTGAAATGCCCCTTTATAATCTTTCAATTCATATAGAACTTCTGATAATTTGCCATGTGAATTGTATAACATATCAAGAGTATGGTGTACTTCTGCATATTTTATGGTTTGTCTGAAAACTTCTGAAGCACTTTTATATTGTTTTGTACTTTGAAGCAGTTTGCCTTTCATATACAATAACATATTTAAGTGTGCAGAAACTGTATCTCTGTCCGTAAAATAAACAGCGTTGTCTATTTCCTTTATAGCTAATTCTACTTTACCCATCTTGCTATATATTGATGTTAGCAAATGTACAATCTGTATCTTACGAGAACTATGTTCATAATTCTTATTTGAGTAAATTATTTCTTTAGCTTTTTTAGCATAAGACAATGCAGATTCGTATTTTCCAAAACGTCTGAGTGTAATAGCATAGTTAGCATAGGCAGGGGCAAGACTAGATAACGGAAAATTCATTTTTTCCATCATCTTGACACCTTTTTCAGAATATATCATTGCTGAACTATCTTTTGCTAGACTATATAATTCAGCTAATTCAATATAACTTACAGCCAAACATGACTGTTTGTAACGCAAGTCATTCGATAACAACTTTGGAGCTTCAAGAGCCTTTATAATTTTAAGCTGATAAGTTAGAGATAAATCTAATTGATTAGCATATTTATAGGCTTTTGATATTAGTCCCCAAATATGAGTCATATTAGCATCAGTTGTTTTGGTAACGTATCTTTTTTCTATTTGCAATATAGTATCTATTAAAGTCGGAGTTATTCCTACCCTTTTCTCTACTCGTTTGTCTAGGTCAAAATAATCTAATAAAACCCTTACTTTAGTATCCTCATTCTCCAAATAAATTTCTCTTAACCGTGTAGTTATTTTATTTTTATGCTTTTTGCTGCTAGAAGCGTGATATAACCTCATCAGCATATCTACTTTTTCATTGTTTGTAGAAAGATTATTATAAACATTCTCTAAAGAATCTAAAATTTTATTAGACTGCCCTTGTGCAATATTCAAAGAACTAAAAATAAATAAACAGATAAAAATTGTTCTCATAATTTATTAAATGATTAGTAGTGGCGTTATTGTAGAATAAGATAAAAAAACAGCTAACAATAAGAATATCATTAGCTGTTTTTTATAGAATTATATAAGTATCAATATTCCATCACAGATATTTCTGACTCCAACCCTTCTACTGTTCCTCCTTTTTAGCTTTTGTTGCTGCTGAGGTGTTAGTAGATTCGTATTTTTCGATGATTTTAACTTTGCTATTTTACTTTTAGCTGTTTTCATGTTTTTTATAATTAGGTGCTTAAATATAGAAATATGCCTAAATCTCACATGAAGTAAAGTTTAGACTTCCAAAAACGCATTTTTTTTTCTAAAAAGCAACCTCAATTCAAAAATAACAATGTATAGCTGCGTAAAATACACAATTCATAAATTATTAAAATAGCTTAATTACTAAATTTTACCATTCATGTAATAAAACGTACCGTTTATGAAACTCAACATTGTACATCCATAGGCAAGCTATAAATTTGAAGCATAATAAGAAACTAAACTACTACAAATTAATACTTCAAACGATTAGTACAATGCGAATCATAACAAAAACTTTTCAGTTTATACTTTTATCTCTATGTGCTTATTCTGCTCTACTATTTCATTCTGTATCTGCACAGCAAAGCCAAAACGAACTTCTTAAGAATTTCACAGCTACTTCACTCAATGTTTTCAAACTTACTGAACCAAAATACAAGAAATTTAAGTTTGAGAAAGCTTCTAAACAATGGCCCATCAGTATAGAAAAAAATGGTAATTCGATTTCTAAAGTAGTCTTGAATAGAGCAGGAATCATTGAAGAACCTTACGAACCAGACTTGAATGAATATCCAGCCTACTTCAAAGATTTAAAACACAGGGTAGTATTTATTGATGATAATTTTTACTACATCAAATGGTCTGGAGGAAAAGCAACCATCAAATATATCTTGACAGAAAAAGAAAGTGTAGATAAAGACCACGCAGCACACATCAGCAAGATTGAAGAGTATATTAGAAAAACTGTCGCAGCACAATCTGAAGACCGTGCAGAAATTGCAGCCGAACAAGCCCAAAAAGATGCTGCTGAAGCCTTAGCCAACTCTCTTAAAGGTAAAAAAGTGCAAAACATTGCTGTAAAATGGATTAGCGACAAAAGCGAAACAGGACATTTAGTAAAATTCAATTATGGCATAGAAGCCACCCTAGCAGATGGAAAAGTTTTGAAAACCAAAAATTTAGGTGGAAAAATGCCTTGGGACGATTTCAAAATTACAGTCAAAGGAGCCGAATTTGGAGAAGAAACCATTACTATTTCCCAAAATGCCAATGTTATTCCAAATGATAATGTGGTAATGACTGTTCAATCAAAATATCAATCTAACATCAAAACAACTGCAAAACTACCAGTACACTACAACACAGGCTTACACGTCAATTACTTTGGAGAGCGTGGTGGAGTAGTTCATCTAACAGTTTCTCCAGGCTATAGAGGACAGAATGGAAAAGACTTGATTGTATCTGTAAAATCTGCTACCACTGCAAATGGAGAAAAAGTAAACCAAATAGAAATTAAAGATGCTAACTCTGGAGTAGTTTTAAGAAGACTAAAAATGAAACCAACAGCTGCTCTAATTCTCAACTTACAAGGTGGAAGTGGAAGTTTTGGAAGAGATAGCACACGAGGAGGCAATGGTGGTGATGGTGGTGATGTAACCATTATCAAAGACCCAAGTGTCGGAACATTCACTTATACCATCAACAATCAAGGTGGAAATGGTGGCAAACATGAAGATTATCGCTCTTACGACGGCAGTCAAGGCTCAAAAGGAGCTATCAATGTTCGCACTTCTTCAGTGAACTTTAGCTGGTAATAAAAAATTGAAAATGGATAATTGACAATTAATAATTACTTGAAATACTAATTGTCAAAAGTCTAATCAAGAAAAATATCAATCTCAAATTTATCTATTATTTATTTATCAATTTAATTAACCCAAATTTAAAATGAAAACATTCTTTTTATCTCTCGTAACGATGGCATTTATGATGAGCTTTTATAGCAATCAGAATGCAGAAGCAACAAACAACACTATCACAATTGAGGCTACTGTTGCACCACAAGGTTCTTTTAAAATCTTAAACGACACTGGAAGCAAAATCAGTATCTACACAGGTTCAGGATATGTTACTCTAAATAATGGAAGTTCTACCAGCGTGAGCTGTAACACAGGAAAAAAAGTCTATACAGCTTCTAAAGGCTCAAAAGATGACTTCATCTTTGAAATCAAGAGTAGCATGTGTGGAAAAACAGTCAAACTTTCTGATTATTTATAATCGGTAAAATAACTAAAAAACCTACTTGTAGAGTATCAGATAGCTAATAAATTAACTACGTATGAACACCTCTATTTGATGCTCTACTAAACTACAACTCAACCCTATTTAGTAAAATTCAAAAAATTATTCTGCTCAAACAGCAGAATAATCATTTTAAATCATATCGTGCTACTAACAAAAAATTATTATGAAACTAACTAATTTATTCAAAAGTGCTGCACTTGCAACAGGAATCCTGTGTGCAGTAGGTCTTACTAACGATGCGAATGCACAGTTTGGAAAAAAATTAAAAGCAAAATTAGAAGCTGCTGCGGCAAATGCATCTGAAGGAGGCTCTTCAAAAAAAGCCAAAGAAGCAGGGGGTGCATATGACGAAGATTTCTCTGACGAAACAGGGATTTCAGGAGCTTATACAGCATTAGACGGAGTAGAGTTTGAGAATGCGATGGGTGCTAAACGTCGCCAAAAAAACCTCAAAATTCAGTTTACAGGTCGTGATGGAGATAAGTTCGTCAACGAAATGAAAGTTTATTATAACAAAGAAGGACAGTATCATGAATTTAACCTTCACGATAAAGAAACTAAGAAATTAGGAACTAATGTTTATCGTTTTGGCAGCTTTCACTCTGTTTGGCTTATAGAAGTTGAAGAAGGTGTATTGATAGCTCTTAATAACAGCAGTACACATAGATATCAGTTAGACGGTGTAGAAAAAGTAACAGATGTTTTTGCAAAGGACGCTTCAAAACTAGAAGTATATGATATAGAAACAGGTCAAGCAAAATTTGACCAAATGATGAGCAAAGGCAAAGCAAAAGAAGATGAAAAACTCAGAGCTCGCCTAATGGAATATAAAGCCTACAAAGAAAACGTTGGAAAAGTAGTTTTTGTAGATAGCTATACTCGTTTCAATTATCGTTATGGCGACAAGCCAACAGAAGACCCTAAAAACTTCATCAAGACTAGAGATATGGGTGATGATATTTTCTTAGGAGCATATTTCAAAGAAAAAATTGGTACAAGCTGTGGCGAAGATTGTCAGTTGAATATCGTTTATGAAATGAATGGCAAAACTGGCGACCGTGTAGCTCTTCGTAATTCTTCTGCTAAGTGGAACAAAATGATTTCTGCTAAGAAAAAACCAAATATTTTCTGCTTCAACAATGGTCATCAAATGTTTTCTTCTCGTGAAAACATCATGGATTATGCTTTTATGTACACACTTTACCAAAACAAAGACCAGTTCAAAGAAGGTCAGACCTACAAAATGACTGTAAAAATGTACTCTAACCGTGATGGTAACAACGAAGCACAAATTGCAGAAGGAACTATCAACTTTGTTTATAAAGCTAAAAAAATGGAGAAATATTTCAAAAACTTCAGAGAGTGGTATGACGAATAATCAATTCACCCTAATTAAAAACACAACTTAAATATTCAAAATAACTCGCACACGTAGTAGTAGCGAATCTTTAAAGCCATTACAATCTTTGTAATGGCTTTTTTTTAGTTTTAAAACTCCTTAAAAAACTCTATTTTTGGTAAAAGAATTAGAGCTACTGACCGTTGGAAAAACTATGAAATACATTACTTATTTCCCCCTTTTGTTTGTTTCACTCATTTTTACCCTTAATGCTTCTGCTCAAAATAAAGCTAAGTTAGATTCTTTAGAACAACTTTTTTCTACCTCTCAATCTCTTGATAAAAAAGCTGTTATCTTGACTTCTCTTTTTTTGAACAATAGAAACATAGAGAAACAAAAAAAAATATACACAAGAAGCAAAAGATTACAATCTGAACACCCTTCTAGTGCTATTTTAGCAATTTATAATGAATATATGACTTTATTTCTAGCATCTCAAGACAGTAGTATTACCCCCTCAATGATAAAAAGAGGATTGCATATTGAAAAAGAGTTAGATAACTATACTGTCCCACTGATTCATAAAATCAGAATTGTAGATTTGATAGCTGAGCTTTACCAAAAGACGAATCAAATGAAAAAGTCAATAGAATATAATTTTTATAGTATTAAATTGATTGAAAATGGAGTTTTTGAAACTAATCAAGAGAAGCAAAAATTATTGGTTATAGGTTACATTACTTTATCAAATAGTTTAGGGGTTATAAAAGATGAAAATTCTCTTAAATATGCAAATAAAGCTATTGAAATACTAGAAAGCTCAAGCTTTGAAAATAAAGAATTATTGACAGGAATTTATGGAAACTACACCATTACTTTAAGAAGAGCAGGACTTTATGATTCAGCCTTAGTATATGCAAAAAAAATAGAGCAACTTATTCCTCCTTCTGATAAAAACAGACAAGCTAAGGCATATCATTTAATAGCTAGTATCTACACAAAATTAGAAAACTATGAAAATGCAAAAGTGTATGCTATAAAGGCTTTTGAAGTATCAGAAAAAAATGACAGAATATTTACCTCAATGATGGCTTCCTATATTTTGGGAAAAGCATACAACAGATTAGAACAATATGATTCTGCAAAAATATCACTTGAAAGAGTAGCTCAACAGGCTAAAAAGCTAAATCAAACAGATATGCTTGTAAATGTTTACTCAGAACTTACCTTTACGTGTAGAAAAAAGATGGATATAAACTGTGCCTTTAAAAATATAGAGTTAGCTAACATATATCAAGACTCTGTCACACAAAAACGTAGAGAAAAAGAAACAAAAGAACTTGCTATCAAATATGAAACAGAACTCAAAGAAGCTACTATCGAAAAACTCAATCAAGAGGCTAAAATCAAAGATTTAGAACTCAAAAACTCTTATTATATTATAGCAGGTTCGGTTATTTTGGGTTTTGTAATTTTGGTCGCTGTATGGATATTCTTTAGACAGAAAAATATCATCGATACTTTTGAAAAAGAACAAGCCAAATTGCGTTGGCGAAGAGCGCAAATCAATCCACACTTCTTTTTTAATGTTTTGTCAGCCATTCAAATGCTTGTTTATGAAAAAGAGACAGAAAGAGTAAGTAAATATATTACAGGCTTTTCTTATTTGATGCGACAAGTTTTGGAAGGTTCAAATCAAGAAAAAGTATCTTTAGAAGAAGAAATAAAATTTCTCAATACATATCTTTCCCTAGAACAGCTTAGCCTAGAATTTGACTATAAAATTATAGAAGAAGCACAAGATGAAAGTGATGAGCTGGAAATTGAAGATATTTTTATTCCTACAATGCTCCTTCAACCCTTTGTAGAAAATGCTATCGAACACGGACTTCGAAAATCAACGAAATCAGAGAAAAATATAGAAATAAAATTTACAGAAATCAGCCAAAACCTGCTTCAAGTTTCTATCAAAGACAATGGTGTAGGGCGCAATCAAGAGCGAAAAAAACAGCATATTTCAAGAGCCTTAGAAATTACAAAAGACCGTCAAAAACTTATGAAAGATGCTTTTGAGTATGAAATCATAGACCACAAAGACGAAAACCAAAATGCGTTGGGGACAGAGGTAGTTTTTTCTATAAAAATATAAATTTATAATTCAATGGACATTTTTATCGTCGATGACAATCCTAGCATTCGGAAGTTTTTATTACAAATTATTCCTACACTTTCAAAGGAGTACAGGATTATTGGTGTGGCTGCAAGTGTGGAAGAAGGCTTAATTTCTTTAGAAGTACAAAAACCCGATTTACTCATTTTAGATGTAGAGTTGCCCGACGGAAAAGGCTTTGATATTTTACAAAAACTCAGTGAGAAAAATGAGAAAGGAATTTTTGAAGGAAATGTAATCTTTGCCACAGCACACGACCATTATGCCCTTCGTGCCATAAAATATAGTGCATTAGATTATCTTCTGAAACCCATTGACCCAGAAGCCCTAGAACAAGCCTTGTTGAAAGCCGTACAACAAATCAAAAACAAACAACTTCTACAAGACTTCACACAACAAAAAATAAATACACTAAGGCAAAATTTAGAAAATGTAGAGCAGAATGAAGAAAATATAAAAGCTCAAAAAATAGTCTTGTCTGATGCAGAAAAAATCTATTTAGTTTCTGTGGAGGAAATTATGCGCTGCGAATCGAATGGAAACTATACTTTTTTTTATCTAACAGAAAATCGCACCATTACGATTACCCAGTCTATCAAAGTATTTGAGCAAATGCTTCCCAAAAGTATTTTTTATAGAGTCCATCGTTCTCATCTTATGAACCTCAATTTTTTCGAATTTTTGGATAAAAAAGACGGTGGAACAATTCATTTAAAGGATGGCAGTACATTGCCTGTTGCTGTTCGTAGAAAAGACGAACTCTTGGAGAGATTGAAAAGTATTAAGTAAAACTTCCATACTACTCAAAAAACATACTGCTATGTAAATCAGCCTCGTAATGCAAACTGTTTAAATGGTTTGTCTTACGAGGCTGACCTATTTATTCAAAAAATATCTAGTAGTACAAAAATCTCTCTTAACTCGCTCTTACAGAAATCATAAACGTTTATTCGAAAAGCTCCTACGTTTATTCGATTCCTAATTTATTCTTGTAGGCAAAGCATAAGTTTGTAACAAGTTAATCATCTGAAACACAGCAAAAAAGCAATTCAGATGACTCAATATTTTATTACAAATTAAGAAAAAATGAACATTACAAAAACAATCGTTACAAAACTACTAGCAGTATTATTTTTTGGTTTATTCAGCTTAGATGCAAACGCACAAATTGGCAAGGGATTACTAAAAAAGTTAGAAAAAAAGGCTGAATCTCTAGGTGGTGGGAAGTCAAAATCCAAAGGAAAGAATGACATTGTTGGTCCTTTCTGTAAAGAAGATTTCCAATACTCTAATATGTATGGAAAGCTTCCTAAAGGATTAAAAATCTATTCACAAGAACATTCTGACCCAACAGGTTTTTCTGGCAAGTATTACAGCTACTTCCCTATAAGATGCGAATATGAGACATCATGGGGGAAAAATGTATTTTTTATCTCAGAATTTACCATAAAGTACGACCCAGAAACCAAGACTTCACAAGTTTTTTATTTTGAAGAAGATGCAGGTCTAGGAAAGTTTGTGGATGCAGGTTTTAGAAATGAAGTAATGGATATGACTTATGGATATGGAGAAAAGTTCATGCTTGAAGTCATGAAAAAAGGAAATATTATCACACAAGCTGGTGGTGGTAGAAGAGCTCCTAGTTCACTAAATACTACAGTTAACAATCCTAATATATTGCACAGTATCCATATCCGTGCAGTGCAAAAAGTGATGATGAATAATGATTGCAGCTTAAAAGAAGATGGTTTTAAGGAATATTTTGTTGACAGATTTTATGAGAGGAGACAAAAAGGATTGAATAATAATATTTTTGCCAAAGACACCAGTGTTTTTGCTCAAATTGATAGTGCCTATATTGTAAACCTAGCAAGAGAAGAGTTTAAGAACTCTTGCAAACTTATCAATGAAGGTATTGCTGCACAAGTAAAATTACCAAAGCAAGGCACAGTGGATCAGAACTGGGTAAAAGAGCTTATGCCACAAATCATTGCCAAAGGCAAAGAAGATGGAGATAATTGGACTGACAAAATTCAATACGCTTACTTTACCACAACTACTTGGCTGGTAAATTACGTAGATAAAACTTCAAAAACTACTCCTAAATATAGATTCCAAAACTTGGTGGTAGTTACCAAAGGATGGGCAGGAGGCTCACCTTGCAAATATATCAATGTAAATATCAAGCAAGATTATAATGGAACATCCTTTGGTCCAACCTATGTGGACGGCTTTGCAGGTGGACATGTTAATGTGGACTGTAAGGAAGCGATGAAATATAAGAAATAAAGCTATCCTATTAAAGCCAACTAAAAAACACATATTCATGACTGTCAAGATATAATAAAACCCAAATTACAGAAGGTTCAATCAATCTTGTTTATAAAAAACTAATATGAATAAGTGGCTCAAGAAATTTACAAAATGGTATAGCCAATAATCAAAACATAAAAAGTTAGAGTACTGGACATGAGATAAAAAGTTGTTGGTATCGCTCTACACTAAAACGCCAACGAACGGTACTTTTCCCTGTGCCGTGACTCACAGAACAGCAAATATCTATTGATATTCAGTACTCTAATAAAAAGTATATCGCATACGTAGTAGTAGCGAAACTTTAAAGCCACTACAAACTTTGTAGTGGTTTTTTATTCATCTTTTTTAATAAAAAAACACAATCATCTAATGAAACATATACAACTCTCTCTCATATTTTTGCTTTTAATTTTTGTTCTGCCTATTTCTCTACAAGCAAGCATTATTTATGTAGATGTAGCTGCAACTGGCGCAAATAATGGTACATCTTGGCAAAATGCTTATACAAAATTACAAGACGCCATAGACGCTTCACAATACTGTGATTCTATCAAAGTAGCAGAAGGAAATTATGTGCCTAAAACTTCAAATAACAGCTTCACTCTACGAGACATAAAGTTATATGGAGGTTATCCTAGTCTTAATCTGCGTAACCTTTCAACTCAACAAGTAGAGAACCTTAGAAATACTACGCTTTATCCGACTATTCTTCAACATAGATTTATGCTTTCTCCTTTGCCTACTGACCACCCTATTATGGTTGCTTCTTCCAATTTAGAAGGTTCTTGCTCAGTGTCGGTTAGTGATGAGAATGGAATGTTGTTATATTCTTATGCCAACATTATCGATGGAGTCAGGTTTCAAGGAAACACAGGGGTTAAGATTTCTATAACAGAAAAAGGAAATGACGTAAAATTTAGATTCTCCAACTGTATTTTTGATGGCAAAGACCGTCTTAATAGAAGAGGAAGTTTTGGGGTACAGGTTACTGAATGTTACAATGCTTATATTAGACCAAGGTTTTATCAATGTACTTTTCAAAATTATTCTTTTGCTGGATTTGCTACCAGTCTTCCACAACAATTTGCAGGCTATCATATAATATCAACTACTTTCGAAGAGTGCGTTTTTAAGGACTCAAAACGAGGAATTTCTCTCATAAGTTCGTTGCCAGAGGGTTCTGCACAAAACTCTACAGGTATTGTTACTTATATTTATCGCTGTGAGTTTAAAAACTTAAAATCAAACTCTACACGTGAATTAGGAGGAAGTATTTTTATTAATGGAAATGAAGCTAGAAATATTTGGGTTTATTCATATAACAACATATTCTATGATAACGACAGAGTGCTGTATGCCAATATTCCCCAACTTCGTCAAGTTGCAAATTTTGGAGGTGTACCACAACTAAATGCTGTATTCAAATTTTATAATGACACATTTTACAGAAACAATACAAATACCACTCACGCAGCTTTTACTTTCTACAACAAAGACCAACAATATCCAGACAATGAATTTGCTCCATCTTTACAGTTAAAAAATTGTATCTCGTGGCAAAATGCAAATGCAGAAGGTAAATGGATGACGTTAGATAAAGGAACACATGTGGAAATCACAAATAGCCTTTTAGAAACTACAATCAATACAAATGCTATCGAAAACCTTAGAGCAAATCCTACTTTTGATAGAGTTAGAACAGCAGGAACAATATTTTACGGACAAAATCCACTTTTTATGAATGATAATTTAGCTACTCTCAATTTAGCTCTTCAGCCAAATTCTGTTTGTAGAAACACAGGTGTAACACGAGGAGGAACAGATTTTCTAGGAAAACCACGAACCATTGAAGGACAGACAGATATGGGTGCGTATGAGTTTTGTCCATACAATGATACTTGTAGTGAAGCAGACAACGACGTTCAACCACCACGTAAAATAGCTGTAACAAATGGAGAAGAATTAAAAAGCAATGAAATCCTTGTTTATCCTAATCCAGCGCAAGAGGTAGTAAATATTTCTAGCAAAGAGCAGATTCTTTCTATTCGTATTCTGAATATTCAAGGACAAGTTTTGCGTACTGTTACAAATAGAAATAAAATAAACCTCAACGGCTTGGCTAATGGTGTTTACCTCTTAAATATCACAACAAAGGAAGGTACATCTACTAAACGATTTGTAAAGCACTAAAAACTAATATTACCAAACACTACAAACCTTTTTCAAAAACTGAAAAGGGTTTGTAATTTTATAGTCTTAGCTATAGAATAAAAAAAACTTGGGTTTGCAAATCCAACTCTATGGAAGAAATATATCTTTAACCAAATTTTATTTGGTTAGCTTCTGCTTTTGCAAAACCTCTATTGATATAATTTCTAAAATATATCACATAAACTCTGGCATTACCTTTCCATTTTTTTCTATCTGTTCAAGAATCCAAAGAATTCCTGCTAGTAAAATATTAGAAGAATGTGCTTGATACAATGTTAACTTTCCTCTATGGTCTTGCTTAACAGCAGGATAAGAAACAGCAAACCTTTCATTTTCCTCTAAGGTAACAAACACAGAATCCACAGATTTTGGAAACAGAATTTCAAAACTTACAGATTCTGTGTTAGTTTGATTGATATTTACTTCTTGAAATCGTGATTTTATTTCAGCAACAAAGTTCATTCTTCTAAACCTCCATCATTTCAAAAATCTTTTTTGCTTCTTTAGCCACTTCATCAGCCACCACACGACCAGAAATAATAGAAGGAGGAACACCAGGTCCTGGAACGGTCAGTTGTCCTGTAAAAAACAAATTACTTACCTTTTTAGATTTCATTTTCGGTTTGAAAAATGCTGTTTGAGCAAGCGTATTGGCAAGTCCGTAGGCATTTCCTTTGAAGGAATTGTAATCCGATTTGAAATCATCTAAAGCATAACTACGCTTCAAAATAACATGTTCTCTGATTTTTTGTCCTGTCAGGTTTTCTAGCCTTTCCATTACAAGATTGTAATATTTTTCTCTGATAGACTCTCCATCTGGCAAGCCTGGGGCAATCGGAATAAGTAAGAATAAATTTTCTTTTCCTTCTGGTGCAACTTCATCATCTGTCTGCGAGGGACAACACGCATAAAACAAAGGACGTGAAGGCCAGCGAGGACTTGTATAAATTTCTTCTGCGTGCTTATTAAAGTCTTCATCAAAAAAGAGATTGTGATGCTCTAAGTTTTCTAATCGTTTGTCTATTCCTAAATAAAACAAAAGGCTAGATGGCGACATTGTACGGTCGTCCCAATATTTTTCAGAGTAGTTTCTATCAGATTTATCTAGTAGCTTTTGGTCGGTATTGTGATAATCATTTCCTGCCACAATCCAATCCGCTTCAAACTCTCCTTGTGAGGTTAAAACAGAATGCGCTTTTCCATTCTTAGTAACAATTTTCTGCACTTCCGTTTCAGTTTCAAACTTTACGCCTTGTTCTTCTGCAATGCTTACCATCGCTTCAATGATTTTATTCATTCCTCCCATCGGATACCACGTTCCTAACGACAAATCAGCATAATTCATCATACTGTAAAGGGCTGGCGTATTTTGTGGTGTAGCCCCCAAAAACAATACAGGAAACTCTAAAAGTTTTATCAGCTTTTCATTGGTAAAATATTTTCTAACATGTTTGCTCATAGAAGTTAGCATCTGAATACGCAGACTTTCTTTCATCAGACGATAATCAATAAATTCAGTAATCGAATGTGAAGGACGAAAAACATATTCATTCATTCCTACTTCGTATTTGTATTTTGCTTGTGCCAAAAACTCACGTAATTTTTCACTACTCCCCTCTTCATAGCTTTCAAAAAGAGCTTCCAGTTCTTCCATTGAGGCAGGAATATCTACAAAATCGTCTTCTCCAAAACATACTCTATATCCAGGGTCTAGACGACGGAGATCGTAATAATCACTTACCTTTTTTCCAAAAAGCGCAAAATAATCCTCAAAAACATCTGGCATCCAGTACCAACTCGGTCCCATGTCGAAAGTAAAACCTTCTGTAATCCATTGCCTTGCTCGCCCACCAAGAGAATCATTTTTTTCTAAAACGGTTACATCAAAACCTTTTTGAGCCAAACAAGCAGCTGATGAAAGACCAGCAAAACCAGAACCGATTACTATTACTTTTTTCATAAATTTTTCTGTGCGAATTATACTTTTGTTATCTCACGCTCTAAAACGTGTGTTACTATGCTACATTAGTACAAAGTTTTTGAAAATAAGTTTGAAAAAATCAATTAAAATCTGTTTTTTGCATAAAGTATTTTCCAATATCTGACAAAAATGAAAAAGCAACTTTGGATTATTAATGGAGCAAATCTAAATCTTTTAGGAAAACGAGAACCTTCTATTTACGGAAATCAGTCTTTTGAAGAATATTTTGATACATTAAAAAACAGTTTTTCAAAAGAGGTAGAACTTTGTTATTTTCAATCCAATCACGAAGGCAAAATTATAGACAAATTGCATGAGCTGGGTTTTGATGATACTATTGTTGGAATTGTCTTGAATGCTGGCGCATTTACACACACTTCAGTAGCCATTGGAGATGCAATTTCTAGTATCAATACACCAGTTATTGAAGTTCATATTTCGAACACATTTGCTCGTGAGGAGTTCAGACACAAAAGTTATTTGAGTAAAAACTGTATCGGTGTAATCGTCGGTTTTGGAATGGAAAGTTATCGTTTGGGAATAGAATATTTTATCAATGAATTACGAACTGAAAATCAGCGAAGCTAACCGATAGGTAGCCAACTGAAAGACGACGAAGTCAATTACGAACTTTCATAATTTATCACTAATCATTTACCATCTATAATTAGGACTTTATGTTATTAGATACTATTTCATTTTTTACCAATCCATCAGAGGGCAAGTTTTTTTTACAAGTCATTTGCTCGCTTTTTTTGGCTATTTTGTTCATACAATCTGGATTTAATAAAGTCTTTCGTTGGGATGAAAACTGGGCTTGGCTCGTCGACCATTTTAAAGGCTCATATTTGGAAAAACCTGTAACTCCTCTTTTGGTCATCGTTACAATTGTAGAAGTGGCTGCTGGGGTTTTTAGTGGTGTGGGCGTAATTGCGTTATTTTTGGGAACTGTTAAATGGGCGTATTTGGGAGCTATTTTAGCTACCATTAATATTACGATGCTCTTTTTCGGACAGCGTGTAGTGAAAGATTATGAAGGAGCTGCTGATTTGGTAAATTATTTTATTCTGTGTGTAATTTCAGTTTATATTTTGAGTGGGGGAATTTCGTAAATCATATTGCTTGTGAGGACGAAAATAATTTTTATTTTCCCTTAGCTTTACTTATTAGTTCATTCATCTGCTCCGTACCAAAGTCCTTATCTATGCCAAGAAATTCTAAAGATGTCATAATATCATTTTTTGGAAAGACATTTTTTCCATCAAAATCTCTACAATATCCCCATCCATAATTTATATCAATACTTCCACCTACTTCTGCCCAAATGTCAATTCCATGAAAATACTCTGTTACTAAGTCTTTACCAACTACCAAACAAGAGTCTTCAAACTCTGTATTTAAAATTTTCTTTACTATCAAAGAGCCATTTACAAATACAAATTTATTAAAATCATTAGAAAAATAATCACAATCTAGATTACCAGTAACAAACAAATAACCACCTGAATCAATGATTTTTTCTGATGTTAAATTGATCCATTTTGCTCTAATATTTCCAACAACTAACACATTTTGAGCAAGATTTATTTCACTTGAACTATATAAATCTCCTATAAATATTTCTAACTTTTCATCATTGTAAGCCCCCACTCCATACTTTTGAAGGTCAAAGTATTTATTAACTTCTTCAAAAAACTGACGCTCTGAAACCTCATTAAAAACATTGGGTAATAACTCAATTTTTTCTAATTCCTTTTCTCTTTTGTCTATATTTTGTGTTTTTTTACTTTTAAACCAACTAAAAAAATTCATACTAACATTATTTAATTTTTCTACTCTGGAGCTTGTTTTCTAGCAATTTTGAAGAATAAATTAGGGAAAAATCGTCTTACATAAAGTCCTAAACGCTCCTTACCAAACGGCTTGCCTACATACGTTTCTTTCTTCTGATTTTTGATAGCTTTCAAAATTTGGGAGGCACACTTATCAGCAGGATAACCCTTGCCAGTATTCTTACCCATTTTAGCAAACTTATCTCCACTTTCTGTAAGTGCATTGATGGCTACATTAGTGCGAATAAAACCAGGGGCAATCATCGTAACTTTGATGCTATCCTTATAAAATTCGGCTCTAAGTCCATCAAAAAAACCATACAGAGCGTGTTTTGAACTTGCGTACGCACCACGCATAGGTGTAGAGAGCTTTCCCAAAACGCTACTTATCACTACAAAATGTCCGTTCTGCTGCTCTACAAAATGAGGTAAGATAGCTTGCGTAAGTCCAACATAACCAAAATAATTGACTTCCATAATTCTGCGATAGACTTCCATTTTCGTATCCTTGATATAGGAACGCTGACTAATTCCTCCATTATGAACTAGAATATCTATTTTCCCAAAAAATGAAATGGCTGCTGCCGTTTTTTGCTCAAAATCAGATTTTGCTAAATCTAAAGGCAAAACAGCAATATTTTCTTTATTTTGGCTAGTATTTTTCACTCGCTCTAGTTCTTCTGTTCGCCTTGCCGAAATGATAATTTTTGTATTCTGATTCAGATTAGAAAGCGCATAAACAAGCTCTTCTCCAATACCTGAAGAAGCTCCTGTAATCCAAATAATTTTGTTTTTGAAGTAGGTCATGTATCAGTATTTGATTTTAGATTCAATTTAGTCAAAAAAATAGCAGCAACATAATACCAATATAAAAATTATTTTGCCCTTTTATTTTGACCTTATTCTAAGTTAGGTCAGCCCAGTAGGGCAGTACCGATACGATTTTTAGGTATAGTTTAGTTTTTATTTTGGTATAATCTTATTTTTAGAATAATTCTAAACTAAGTAGGCTATTTTACGTTCAAGTAAGCAGAAAGACACAGACCAACTACTAAAACAACTTTTCAATAAAAACCGACTCATTATGTTAGTCCCTGCCACCTCTTCAGAACTCAATTTTACATCCGAATTACATATTCCAACAGCTAACAAACCTCGCATCGTAATTATTGGAGGTGGATTTGCTGGATTAGAACTGACCAAAAAACTTCGCTCTCTTGATGCTCAAATTGTGATGATTGATAGGTATAATTTTCATACCTTCCAACCTCTTCTCTATCAAGTAGCTACAGCTGGCTTAGAGGCAGATGCCATCGCAGGACCGTTGCGTAAGGTTTTGAAAAGCAATAAAAATAAATCTGATTT
This sequence comes from Bernardetia sp., assembly GCF_020630935.1. NCBI lineage: Bacteria > Pseudomonadati > Bacteroidota > Cytophagia > Cytophagales > Bernardetiaceae > Bernardetia > Bernardetia sp. The sequence continues at coordinate 138,202 of NZ_JAHDIG010000002.1, read as the reverse complement.
TTATTTTAGAGTAGCAACTGTTACAGAAATTAATCACGAAAAAAATACAGTTGATACAAATATTGGTTCGCTTCGTTACGATTATTTAGTCATTGCCAATGGTTCAAAAACCAATTTTTATGGCAATAAATCCATTGAAGAAAAAGCATTTGCCTTAAAGCAAGTCCCACAGGCTTTAGCTATTCGAAATCATTTGTTGAGAAATTTTGAAAAGGCACAGCTTGCCGAAACCATTGAAGAGCAGCAGTCATTAATGAACATTGTGATTGTGGGAGGAGGTCCAACAGGGGTTGAGGTAGCAGGCGCATTAGGAGAATTGAAGTTACACGTTTTGCCAAAAGATTATCCAGAGCTAGACTTTAGAAGAATGCAAATTCATTTGGTGGAAGCAGGAGGTCAGCTCTTGAATGGAATGACAGATAATGCCAGTAAGAAGGCAGAAGAATATTTAAAAGATTTTACTGTTCAGATTTGGAAAGAAGTCAGTGTAAAAGATTTTGATGGACATACTGTAACGCTTTCCAACGGAATGTCTTTGCCTTCCACTACACTCGTTTGGGCAGCAGGAGTTACAGGAAATCTTATCAAAGGACTTCCAGAAGAAGTTATATTTAAAGGAAACCGAATTATTGTTGATGAGTTTAGCAGAGTAAAGGGGTTTGATACTATTTTTGCTCTTGGTGATATTGCTGCTATGGTTTCAGAAGAACATCCTGAAGGTTTTCCAATGCTTGCACCAGTAGCTATGCAACAAGGAAAGACTCTTGGCGATAATCTAAACAGATTATTGAATAAAAAAGAAATGAAACCGTTTAAATATTTTGATAAAGGAAGTATGGCAACTGTTGGAAGAAACCGAGCAGTAGTAGATTTGCCTAACAAGATGAGTTTTCAAGGCTTTTTTGCATGGTTTGTTTGGCTTTTTGTACACCTTATGTTCATTATTGGTTTTAAAAACCGTTTAGTAATCCTGACAAGTTGGATTTGGAATTACTTTACCTACGATAGAAGCAACCGTCTGATAATTCCCAATGATATAAAATCCAAAAAAGCAAAAGAGGAATTGTATGTATAACTCAAAAATGGTTCAGACAGTAATATTGTCTGAACCATTTTTATTTTATCGTTGCAAAACTATATTTTGTCTGTAGGCTTGATGGAGTTGTTTGACCATTTCATTCCATTTTTCATATTCTGAAACAGGCAAAATCAAATAATTGCTATACACAGAATGTTTTAAAATAATTTCTTGTGAAGAACGAGTGTACTCTACCGAAAATCCAAAATATTCGGATTCATACTTTTGATTTTTAGGTAAATATTTTACTGTTGCTCCTCTTGGAAGTTCCAAGACATAGACTTGTGTTTTTTCAAATTTATAGTTTGCACTCACTGGTGTTTTTCGGTCGTCCTCAATTTCTGTATTTCGCCAAACTGGATTTAGATGAAGGTTGATATAAAACTCACTGTATAAAGATTGTGTGTGATTTGGAATTTCATATTCGTAATTGATTTGTAAAGGTTTTTCTCTTGTTGTTGGTAAAACAGATATTTTTTGAAGTTGTAATGTAGGCTCATGAGGATTTAAAAAACGCTTAAATACTTCCCTTTCTCTTTTTTTATCTTGAAATTGAAGATAAGGAGTAATTGTCGTTTTAGGAAAACCCTTTAGTTCCAAATTCCCTGTTACAACTACCTTTGTTCCATCTATCTTTACTTTAGCACTATCATACACAACATTCTGAGAATAAGAAGCTGTCCCTACTTTCATAATTTCGTAATTCATAGCATCAAGGGCAACCAATGCTTCTTTGTCTTGGGTAAAATAAGAAGGCATTCCAAAAGTTTCTTGGCTTCCTGTTGCATCTAAAAAATAATTTTTACCATTTATAGTAGCCACCACAATCATGTGATTATCTACTAGAGGAACTGGCGTTTGATTATAACTATATGGCAAATCTCGTGAACCAATCCAAGCAAAATGAGCTTTTATGCCAGCAACTCTAAGCATAGAAACCAATGTACTAGCCATATCTTTACAATCTCCATATTTTCTATTACAAACTGTTTCAGGATGTGCAGGGCGAAAACCTCTCTCTCCATCTTCAAAAGCTATATACTGTATTTGTGTTGCAATCCAATCAAAAATACGTTTTGCCTTTGCATACTGTGTAGTGTCTTTTGCTATTAGTTCATCCACAAAGTATTCTAGTTTGGGAAACTCTTTTATTGTATCTATTTCTTTAATAAATGGATAATACCAATCATACAGATTTTTAGCAGAAGAAGAAAGTTCTATTTTCTCATTATCTATGGTTCTATTTTTTATAAACAAGACAAGATGAGGTTCATAGTATCGAATGTTGGGCGATGATTTCTCACTTATGTATTTTGGAGCATTTTCTAATGTCCACGTATATACCTTTCTATTATCTTGTTTTTTTTCTACAAAACGGATTTTACTTGTGTCCATTCCAAAAAGCTGATAACCAATTTCTATATTTTCAGCTACTGATACAGTAAGTTCTGTTTTTTCAGAAGGAATATAGGAGGTAAAAAAGAAACTTCCCAAAAAACGAGGCTCTAAAAGCTCTTCTTTGTAGGAAAGGTGCGTTTGTGTTCCTGCCGTAATATTAGAAAAGAGAAAAACTTTTTCTTTTATATCATTATAAAAAACATCATCCGAAACAGCATCACGAGTTTGAAAATTATTGACTTGTTTTTTTCGTACTCCATCAACAGTCTGAACTAAAGAATAAGCATCAATTTCAGAAATTTTGGTATAATCTGAATAGGTAATGGCTTCCTGTGCATACGTCTGTGAGTGTAATCGAAGATGAAATATCCTTGACTCTATCTTCGAAACAATTTTAAAACTATCTTTTTTTGTATCAAAATCTATATTTATCTCCTTATTTCTAAATAAAAATATAGCCTTTTCCTTTTTATAATTTTTACGATATTCATCCAAAAGCTGGTTTTGAGCCACTCCAACTCCATATAAAAATAGCAGAAAAGAAAACAATAAATAACTTACCACTTTACAACTATTAAGAGTACTATTTTTCATACGCTAGTGTATTTATTAAAACTAAATTGAAATAATTATCTGTTTTTATTCCATTCAAGCAATTTGCCGTTTTATAAAAAAATTTATAAATAATTCTATAAAATGAGCTTTTTCGGATGATTTTTGTGTATCTTAACATGAAAGCCAAAATTTATTTTATCAAACTTAAAAAACAACTACTTTTATTATGGAAGCAAAAAACTTTTCAGATATAGAAACAGCAAAAGAAAGAAGTCTGACTATTTCAGACAAGGAAAAATCAAATGGCATTATCGCTTATATTACTATTATAGGACTAGTTATAGCCTTTATACAAAACCAAGAACTCAAATCTGAGTATGTAAATTTTCATGTTCGTCAAATGATTGGGTTAGCTCTCATCATGATTGCTGTCAGTTGGATTCCTTTTGTAGGTTGGTTTATTGCTCTAGTGGGTATCGTATTTTGGATAATGGGGCTTATGGGTGCTATTAACGGAGAGCGCAAACCTATTCCTATTGTAGGAGAACACTTTCAAGAATGGTTTAAAAGTGTAGGTGCATAAATCATAGAGTAAATAGCAACAAAACGACCAAAAAACTAATTTGGTCGTTTTTTATTTTCACTATTTTGTAGTTTCTTTTTCTAGTGGTTTGGACTGAAAAACAAAACCTTGTTCATCTGTTCGCTCTTCAAAATCTATTTCTAGTCCTATCAGAAACATCATATCTTTTTTCTGATAAATCACTTCTATTTTTTTATCTCTATCAGAAGGATTTTCTAAAAAATAGGATTCATCTTCCTCTTTTTTCTTGTCAAAACCCAAGCGAAAGTTTACACCACTACACCCTGTTCCTCCTTGAACAATAAGACGTAACCCATATTCTTTCGGAATATTTTTAGTTTCTAAAATTGCTTGAATATTAGAAAATGCTTTTTCTGAAATAGTAACTGGAATCATTTAAAAAAATTTATATTGTAGGTCAAACGGCTTGCTTTTGACTATACATTAATTAATCATCTTTATTTTTTGAACTATATCACCTTCTATTTTGAAAGCAGCCTCATCAAAATCTGGTGCGCTTACAGTAGGTTTAAAGTTAGTAGAAAACCCATAACCTTCTTTTGGAATGCCAAACATATTTTTGTCCATTTCACTATTTCCATTTTCATCGTGAAAGAGCGCAAAAGCATAATTGCCAGTCTCTAAATCTGAAAAAACGATAGTTGCTCTTTTATTTTTTATCTCTACTTTCATTTTTCTGATTGCCTTTTTTTCATCTTTTGGAAAGCCAGCCTCTCCGTTGAAAAGAGCTATCATAATTGTTCCTTTATCACTCTCTATGTTCGTTACTTCTACTGTAAGCGTATGTTGTGCCAAGGAAATATTAGAGAAAGAAAATAAAGCTAGAAACAGAGTAGCAAAAGACAGTTTTGTAATGATAACATTTGAAAACTTCATATTAGTAAACTAGGTTAGTTAAAAAGAATTAGAGTACTAGACATAAGATAAAAAGTTGTTGGTATCGCTATGCTAAAACAGCAAATATCTGTTCATATCCAGTACTCTAAAAAAGGGTAATTATTCAGCCCTTCATATTTTCTATATCCAACCCTATTATTAAGCCAAATGTTATTTTCATCTCTGCAAACACATAACTTTTAATAGTTTTTTATAGTGTTGAGCCTAACCTTTAACAGTTTCTGAGACACTAGCATCTTCAAAAGAAGCCATATTATTTATAAAATTTACGGCAGACTTCAAGAGTGGATAAGCCACAGCACACCCTGTCCCCTCTCCCAAACGCATGCCTAACAAAAGTAGTGGCATTACTCTCAAATGCTCTAACATGTGTGCATGTCCATATTCATCTGACTGATGCGAAAAAATCATATATTCTTTGGCTTGTGGGTAGAGCGCATGAGCTATCATGGCAGCAGAAGTCGCAATAAATCCATCTACCAAAACAACCATTTTTTGCTCTGCTCCCTCCAGCATTGCTCCAACCATGTGTGCTATTTCAAACCCTCCAAACGTAGCCAAAACTTCTAAAGGCTTCATATTTTTGGGATATTTTCTATTAGCTTGTTTCAAAATAGCCAGTTTTTTTTCTAAGCCTTTTTCGTTTAGTCCTGTTCCACTTCCTACACACTCTGCGAGCTTCATTCCTGTAAGATGATGCAAAATAAAGGAAGCAGAAGAAGTATTTCCAATTCCCATCTCTCCAAATCCAATCACATTTGTTCCTTTTTTAGCAATATCTTTTACTATATTACTACCTTGTTCTATACATTTCAAACATTCTTTTTCACTCATAGCAGGTTTTTCTAAGAAGTTTTTTGTGCCGTGTGAGATTTTTAAGTTTAAAAAATGCGTAAGTTCTTTATCAAAATCGCCTTTTACTCCTGTATCTGCTACAATTAGTTCTATATTGTTCTGCTTGCAAAATGTGTTTATAGCAGCTCCTCCATTTAGAAAGTTCTTTACCATTTGGTAGGTTACTTCCTGTGGATACTGGCTCACACCACTTTCTGCAATGCCATGGTCTCCAGCAAATACGACAATATGAGGATTGGTAAGTTTGGGCGACAACGTTTGTTGGATAAGTCCTATCTGAAGAGCAACCCCCTCTAACCTACCTAGAGAACCAATAGGTTTTGTTTTCTGATTAATTTTGCGTTGTAAATCAGGTCGTAAACCTAAAGATATTGTTGGTATGGAAAAAGATAAAGACATCAGAAATCAGTTATTAACTAAGTAATTTATTATTTCTCTCAAAAATACAATACTTTGTCTTATTAGCAATAAAAATAAAGAAAAAGAGTTTCATTAGTAAGTACAGGTTTGCTTTATGGATAAATGTCTTGTTTTTTTAAAAAAAGCAACTTTTTCCTCATAAAATGAGTACTAGATATATCTATATTTTATTATTACTTACCTTTTAATTTTACTATGCGTTCTATTTTCATTCGTATTTTTATTGCTTTTGTTTTCTTATCTTTTGTTGGGGTAACAACTTCTTGTCAGCGTTCTGCTTGCTATACCAAACCTAGTGTTGCTAAGAAAAAACGTGCAAAGTATAACAGTTATCAGTATAGATAATCTATTTAAAGCAATTTTTTTACGTAAAAAAACACCCAACAAAATGATTTTATTGGGTGTTTTGCATTTTTAGAAATCTATAAATTATTCGAAATCTACTCTTCTAAGCACCTTAACTTTTACATAATCCTCAATTTTAGGATTGTAATATTCTTTTTCATAATATTCTATGCTTACATCCTTTCCTGTAAGATTCGAATAATTTTCTTTTAGCTCCTCTGAATTTTCAAAAAACTCTAGCCAAAGCATATTGTGTGAGCGCCCCTCTTCATCTTTAACGACTATAGTTACGAAGGCTTCTTCTTCTACTTTTGTAATTGTCCCTGTCAGAGCCTGTACTTTTACTTCCTCATCTTTGTTAGATTTTCTTTTCTCTTCAAGTTCTTTTTTAGCAAACCCCATAAAAACAGCAGGACACTTTGTAGCCATTGCTAACCCAATATCTTCACCAAAACGAGTGATATTTTCTTCATTTTCAATATCAATACCTACTTTTTGAATTTGATTTTGATTTTCACCTATAGACTGCATCAAACACAAACCAAGTTTTAGTTTAAGTGCTTCTCCATCTTCAAAATCTACATCACTACTAGAGATACAATCACAGACTTCTTGTGCCATTCTATCTTTTAGAGCATCTGCTTTTTTATTTTGAGCAAAAGAGAGCGTAGAAAAACTAACACAACAGATAACTAAAAAAACGGCTTTTTTCAAGGAATTCATATTTTTTTTTGGGTTGAAATAATAATAATTTGGTAGCATCTTATAGTTTAGATGTAAAATTCTATTTGCTTAATCTAATTAAAAAAGAACAAATACAATATTGTCTTGCTACCAATAAATAATAAAAGCATAAGATTTGTTAAAACGTAAGAATTATCAATAAAGTTGCTTAGTTCTATCAAAGAATATAAGAAATTAGTTTCTAAAATTTCTGAGTAAAAACATTGTAGAAAAAGTAGCGTACAGTCCTGCACTAAAATTGAGTTCTTGGGTTTCTAAATTGTAGAAAGGAGCTAGACGAAAAATAATATTTGCCTCGTCTTTTGCTATATTCGGAATTGAAAAGTTAGTCAAGACTCGGCAGACAATTAGGTTTCTCAATGGCTGATTTTCTGTGTTTGGGTCAAAAATTCGACTTACAGAACTATAAATATCTCCCCCTAAAGGAGCTACAAACTCTTGTCCTCTCCAATACGAAATCATAAACTGATGCTTGCGTGTAGCAAATTCTACATTGGCATAGATTCCTGTTCCGTTTTCAAATTCAAAACTTGGAATAGAAGAATTATCTAAAAAAAATGTTCCATAAAGTTGTGTTTTTATATGTTTCAAGCGAGGTTTTTTTTCTTTGCTTCTGTCTAAGTAATACGTTATAGTATTTCCTATGGCTGCATTGAAAATGGTAACTAAAGGCGTATCTGTGGTGTTGATTTGCCCACCTCTATGAATTGCTGTAAACTGCAAAGGAAATGTTGCTCTCCATTTTTCAGAATCATACACTTGATGTTCTGTACTAAGCCCAAAATGTAGCTCTTCGTCAAAATCTGAATAGGGATAAATCATAGTAACCCAATCTATCCAAGTATCTAAAGATGTTTTTTTAGATAAAAACTTATACTGTACACCATTTTCTAGCCTTCTATTGATAATATTTTCAAAATTGAACAATGGTTCTATCAAGCTGTGTTGTAAATTACCTTCTAAATTTCCAAAAATGAATTTATGTTTGTTTTTTCTATACAAAAACTGGAAATAGGGTTGGATTTGTCTCAAACCTTCATTTCCAAAATCTTTTCTTAAAAAAACACCTGCCGAAATCTTGAGTGTGGAATCAGAAGAATAAGAAAGTTTGGTTAGAAACTGTGAACCAAAAAGTGTATAACCATCGGCTATTGTTTCGAAATACTCTCTATTTCTAAGAAAGCCAAAATAATTGGCTTCTATATAGAGTTTTCTCTGATTTTTTTTGGCAGAATCAGAAAAAGACAATCGCTCATTTTGAAAATAAAAAGAACGATTGTCTATTTGTGCAAAAACTAAAAAGGGAAATAAAAACAATAAAAAACTGATGAACAATAACCTCATTATACTTTTAGCAATAAATTTTTAATTCTTAACTGTCCATTTATTTAGTTCCTGTTGTCTCTTATGTATTTTCCTTTCTCGTCCCATTCTCTTCGTACATAAGGTTTTACATTTTTATCAAAAGGGTCTTCTGTATATTGGGTTTCTATGTGGCGTTGTCCTTTTGCATTTTTTCCTTTTCCATCATAATAACTCATCCAACGTTTTACTCTTCTTCCGTACTGGTAATTTCCTTCTTCCTTTATCGCTCCACTCTCATAGAAGAGAATATAATGTCCGTGAATATAGTTGCTCTTCATCGGAATTATTTCCTTGATTTTTGTTTTTTTCTTGTCGTAATAGACAAATCTTGTGTTTTTTGGAAAACCTCTGTGATAAATTTCTTTTTCTGTCAGTACTCCACTAGAATGATATTTTTCCCAACGTCCGTGTTTTGTTCCTGCATAATAAATTCCACTCTCTACTACTTTTCCATTTTCTTTTCTTTCATACGGACCGTGTAAAATCAAGTGATTATCTCTACTCACACGAGGCAAGGTTTTTATTTTTTCAGACTGAATATCAAAAACATAATATACATCTACCAAAGGGTCTGGGTTTCTAAAATCTTTGAGATAATAAAACGTTTCCACCACTGTTTTTCGTCCTTGTTCATATTTTCTAAAAATGCGTTTGGTTTCTAAGCCATAAAAATATCCTTTAGGTTCTTTATTTTTTTTCTTTCTCTTTTTAGAAGAAGAACCATTTTTCTTGAGGTCTAAAAATAACATGGCTTCGCCTTCTTCGCTAGAATTGCTAACCACATCTCTATTTTTTTTATCTCCATTGAGTAAAATAATTGGCTTTGTATCTGTTGTTAGTTCGGTGGGAAGAGAATCTTGGGCAATAATATTTTGACTGCCAAGAAAGAAAAATATCCCTAAAAAAATGGTTTGAACTATAACTATATTGAATTTCATAGATTTTTCTGCTCTTTTTATTAATGTATAAATTGATTCTTTTAGTGGTAAATTTACAAAAATTACACCTATTACTACTATATGAGCTAGACTTTAACAACTAATAAATTATTGTACAATATAAAGATTTTATTGAAACTTATTACACCCTTCAAACGTATGAATAATCAAAGATAAGTTTTTACTATTTACAGAATATCCCCTTTTACCTATGAAACGATTTAATAAAACTTATATACTACTCATCATCACTGGGGCTTTACTTCTCCTTTTTAGCTTCATTTGTCAATATTACGCACCTACTCCAGACCTACTTAATGGAATATTGAAAGGTAGTTCGGTCGGATTAATGCTTTTGGGTGGTTTACTTTTATCTAAAGAATACATTGAGGAAGTATAAGAAATAAAACACTTTATAGGATTGCTTTATTAGAAAGGTTTGCATTAAATTTGCGCTATAAACAAGAAATACTTACTATTTTCTTTTCATAAAGAACACACCTACCCAAGACAATTATCTTTCTACATGAGATATTTGTCAAATAAACAATCCTATCTAACTATGAAATTCTTATTTACTTTTTTTTGCTTTAGTTTTCTATTGCTTTTTATAAGCAATTCTGTGTGTTTTGCACAGCAAGATTCTACCAGTTTAGAAATTGTTATTACAGAAGATAACTATGAAGAAAATGATTCTACTATGAATGTTGAGTTAAGCGAAGCTATCGTCATTTCAGACTCAACAATTTCTCCATTAGACTCTAATCGTCGTCTCATTCGTCCTACCAAAAACTTAGCACAACTTCAATCTGAATATACTCCTTATGCTGTTACTGCTGCCAATGTAGGAAGTCTTGAACCTGAAGAATTAGAAGGGCGTTTCAGAATGTTAGAAGATATACGTCGTCATTTGAGATTAAACATTCGTTGGCGTACTGCTTACGGCGCAAAAGAAGAAGACTTAAAAGGAGAAACAGCTCTTATGAATCAGCTGAGAATAGGAATGGCATTAGCAGAAATACACGCTAAAGAAGAAAGACAGCGACGTGCAGATGAGGCTATAAAAGACCTACTCAACACCAACCCCGAGCAAATGTACGATAAAGAAACTCTCAAGCTCAATAATCCCAATATTATAAATACACTCAAAGAGAATATTTTTTACAGTTCTAGGTCAGCAGATTTTAACTCTGTAGCACTCGGTACTGTTCTTCCCAACTGTAAAGATTTTGGACTTCATCCTCATACAAGAGCTACAGGCTATCGCTTAGGCATTGGCGACCATACAGACAAATACAATTTGCTTATTTTGAGATTACATACTGGAGAAATGAAAGCCTTTCTGTGGGACGATGTCTATGCCAAAATTGTGGATGTGATGTAGATTCAATGATAAATTATGAAACTTCTGCTTGTTCCATTTTTTCTAGTTATTCATCTAACACTATATGCACAGTTTGATGAGAAATTTTATTTTCCAAGTAACAACTGGACAGATTTTGATGCTATAAATTACGACTCTTTCATTCATAAAGTAGAACAAGACACTATAACTTCTTATTTGCTTTATCCAACACAGCAAAAAGCAAAAGCCACCATTTTGTATTTTCATGGAAATGGTGGTAATGTTTCTAGTTATATAAAATACGTAGAGCCACTTTTAGAGAGTGGCTTTCAAGTTTTTATGGTAGATTTTAGAGGCTATGGAAAATCTACTGGTAAGCCTACTCATTTGAATATTTTATCAGATGGAAAACTGTTTTTTGATTTTGCTATTACTCATAAAAAAGTTGTGAGTAAGCCTATCATTATTTGTGCTGTATCAATGGGAAGTCAGATTGCCACTTATTTGGCTAGAAAATACGAAGGTAAAATTTCAGCACTTATTTTGGATAGTGGCATTAGTTCTTTATCAGATATTGCACTTTCCTTTGTTCCCAAAAATCAACATAGTTTTGTAAAAAACAGTCTTAGGCTTCCATACAGCGCAAAAGAAGATATACAATACTTAGAACAAGTTAAAGTTTTGTTTATCCATTCCAAAACGGATAAAGTAGTTCCTTTTCATCATTATCAAATCGTAAAACAAAACTGCAAAGCTCCAAATCAGTCTTTGATTTATGACGGAAAACATATTGCTTATCCTGTTTTGTTTACTCAAAGGTATATTGAAGCTATAAATACGTTATTAAATTGAACTAAATAATTATACAAAATTATCAATTTAACCTACCTCTTCCTAAACACAAACCCTACAAACGTTCTGTCAGAAGCCCAAAACTCATGTATTTTATCAAATTTTTGAGGATTTTCTAAGAAATGTTTATAATTAAGCATAGCTTTATTCTGCTCTGGACGATACGAATAATGCGAATCCCAAAAAATCAGTCCACCTTGTGGAAGCTCTGCAACTGTGGTAGAATCTATTGATTTTGGCATAATTTCAAAACTCTCTGGAATTTCATCTAAATAATAATAAAAAAGTTGATGATTTACCAAAATAGGAGTTTTTCCGTATTGATTAGTAAAATTCTCATACCATTTTGCCATACTCTTTACACTGGAGTCTTCCTCTGAGAGTAGCTTGGGTTTGAGTGTAATGAGTGCCATAAAAATTGCAAAGACAGCAAAAGCAATTCTAGCTTGTGAGAAAGAAAGCCCAACAATAAGCAAAACAATCGTTCCTAAAACAGCAATCAGAGGCGCAAAATAACGCTCTACCTCAAATGCTCGCCCAGCCTGTGCCATTCGTGCAGCATAATCTTCATCTAAAAGCATAATCTGATTGTCTGGATAGGTCATATAAATTCCTACCAAAGCAGCCATAGGAACAAGCACATAAACTACTTTCCAAGCCTCTTTTGTATTTCTGTATTCTTCCACAGTAAGCGCAGCCATTACACTAAAAAGTGGTGCAACAATAATCAGATAACGTAAGTTTCCAGCCGTTGCAGGACCAATCGGAACAGACTGAATATTAAAAATGCAGTACATCAAAAAATAAAGTGTTGGAAGAATGGCAACTGTAATATGTGGAATTTTCTTTTGAAAGGCTTTTAGTGTAAAATAACCTACAATGAGAGTAATAATAATTCCTCCATAGACCGTAGCAGACATCAAGAAATAATGTTCAAAGCCCTGTCGTGGATATTGGTCACCTATTTCGCTACTCGTTTTCAAGACTTGGTTGAGTAGATACAAAAAATCACCTGTGATGGCAAAGCCCCAAAAATTATGAACGAGTGGAAAAACACCTGTCAAGAGTGCTGGAAGCCACTGTTTTTTATAGAGCAAAAAGAAAAAATAAAGAGCTAAAAACGGATAAAACTCTTGTCTTATAAAGACAATATACGAAGCAGCTAATGCAGCAAAAGCATATTTTTTGTCTTCATTTAGATAAACAGCCAAAATCAGAAGGAAGGCAGCCAAAAGTTCAGAATAATTGCGAAACGAAAGTCCAATCCAAAAAGGTTGTGTCAGAAGAAAAACTAAAGCTAGTGCTGGAATTTTGACATCTATTTTTTGGGCTAATTTGAAGGCAAAAAAACCAGAAAAGGCAGCTAAAAGACAGTTAAAAAATGTAACAAAATGAACTCCCAAAAGCGAAGGCAGCGCATAGACGAGCTTAAAACCTGGTTTTTCCCAGTTGCTCAAAATTCTATTTGGATTAAACCAAAAACGTTTCATCGAAACATAATGCACAGCTTCATCTTGCTGATAAAATCCTTCTGAAACAAAGGAAAAAGCAAAATACAAACAGGCAGCAACAAGCGTTAAGATAAGAGCTAGTTTTGTAGAAATAGGAGAAAAAAGAAGGTTAGGGTCTTGTGCCTCTGATTCTTCTTTTTTTTGTATTGGTGTAGAAACTTTTGAAGAACTATTTTTTTGTAGTGTAGGGTTAGAGACTACTTTCGTTTTTGCTTTAGATTTCTTCTTCTTTGCCATTTTGAAGGAACTTAGTTTTTTTATAACATTGAAAAACCCTAAAGTTTTTAAAGACCTTAGGGTTTAAACTCACGTCAAAATTAGTAAAAAAATCTTATTGAGAGGGGGCAGTCTGACAAAGATTTATTTTTTTATTCTCTACTAAAATCTAATGTATCTAATCTGAATCCATTATCTGTCGATTTTACTAAAATATATACTCTGAATGTATTTCCATTGGTAGCTACATATTTTCCAATTACGTATTTTAGACCTTCTTTTGAAGCTCCTTTATGAATATATTCAAAACTCTTAGCTGGATTTTTTGTAAAGAAATCTTTCAAAACAAATTCGGCTTGCGATTGGCTATAGGTTGCCTTTTGGTCGCTAAGTCCGATTTCGATAGCATCATGACAAAGTTTGACAAGTTCTTTTGTAGAAGCTGCTCCAATAGCTGTTTTGGCTGTATTTATTACTTCGTCTTCCGTTTGAGCAAAAGTAGGAGAGGTAGAAAAGATTCCCCAAACCAGTCCGAAGGTTATCCAAAGAAAAAATAATGGTTTCATAATGTAAAAATTTAGCAGCTTTTTAAAATAGAATAGTTTGTATAATTATTTTGAGTTTGTTTCTAATACAATGACATTACAAAGGTATAATTTATAAGCTCTAAGTAAGGCTGTATATTGTGTGTAAGTAGAACAAATAATTTTAAACTTCTACTCTTAATGCAAAGATTTGCTAAAATAGTGCCAATAAAAAGAATTTCTTATATAAAGCTAATGACATGCCTAACCGTAAAAAATATATTTATGTTCAATCAATAAATTGTTTTTTGCTAAGTCTAGGGTATTTAATTTTTAACGCCTTTTAGCAGTCTTATTTTCTTGTATAAGATGAAGTTTTACGTAAATTAGCTCCCTAAACATGTTGTTATTTTTTAAACATTTAGGAAACTGCACGTCACTTTCTACAATCTATTTACCTTATTATGAAAAAAATTTTTCTTGTTTTGTTTGTTCTTATACTAATCGGTATGGGTGCTTTTGTAGTATATTACTTTCTAAATCAGAATGAAGAAGTAGAAGAAAACATTGAATTAGTTTCGCCAAGAAAAGATTCTATCATTAAAAAAACAGTTGCTACAGGTTCTATTGTTCCCTTGAAAGAAGTGGCTGTAAAGCCTGCTGTTTCAGGGATTATAGACAAAATTTTCTTTGAAGCAGGTCAAGAAGTAAAAGTAGGAGATGTAATTGCCAAAATAAAAGTCATTCCTAACATGACCAACCTCACAAATGTCCAAAACAATTTAGAACAAGCAAAGATAACATTAGAAATGCGTGAGCGTGAAATGAAACGTCAAAAGCAGCTTTTTGACGATGGTGTTATTGCAGAGCGTGAGTATATGCTGGCAAAAGATGATTATGATTTGGCAAAAAACCAAGTGAGTGCAGCAGCAGAAAGTCTAATTATTGTTCGTGAAGGAACTTCTAGCCGTTCGTCTAGTACGCTTACCCTTGTAAAAGCCACTACAAGTGGAGTTATTTTGGATGTTCCAGTAAAAGAAGGAGCAAATGTTATTGAAAGCAACACATTTAATGAGGGAACGACGATTGCAACGATTGCAGACTTAAACAATATGATTTTTGAAGGTATGGTAGATGAGGCTGAAGTAGGAAAACTCAAAAAAGGAATGGACTTAGTCTTGACGATTGGAGCAATAGACAATGAGAAGTTTGATGCAGAACTAGATTTTATTGCACCAAAAGGTATAGAAGAAGAAGGAGCAATTAAATTTCCAATCAAAGCAGATGTTCAGCTCAAAGAAAACCAGTTTATTCGTGCTGGCTATAGTGCCAATGCAGATATTGTTTTGGAAAGAAAAGATGGCGTAATAGTAATTGAAGAGGCGTGGTTACAATCTTCTAATAAAAAAGTCGAAACACAAAAAAATAACGAAACTAAAGAAACTTCAAAAGATTCTACTCAAACAGAAAATAAAGGTTCAAATTCTAATCAGGAAACTGATGCTATGTATGTAGAAGTACAGACAGGTGATAATGTCTTTGAAAAACGCTATCTTACTCTTGGGCTTTCCGATGGAATAAATATAGAAGTTGTAAAAGGTTTGAATGTAAATGATAAAATCAAGAAACCACAATAAGTAATTGATAACTGGACTTACGCAGATTAGTCTCCTGTACCACACAGAGCAGCACGTTGTGTAAGTTCAGTTGATAATTTATAAATGGACAATTATAAAAACTACTGATGAAAGTTTTGTAAACCAGTTTATTTAATGCTAATTTAGAATCTTAACTGTTCGTTTCATTCATTTTCGCTTTATTCCGTTTCATTTTGAAAAAAGTAGCCATACACAGTAAAGATATTGCAGAGAGTAAACTGTTTTTTATCAAACAGATTTTTACAGAATTAGAAAATTATGGAGTAGAAATTATTATTTCAAAAGACTTTGATAGGCTTCTTCATTCTATTAATTTTCGTCCCAATATTGTAGGAGTTTTTTCTGCCCCCCATCATCTTATAGGTGTGGATTTAATGCTCTCTGTGGGTGGAGATGGTACTTTTTTAGAATCAGCTACTATTGTACAGCATCAAAATGTTCCAATTTTGGGTATCAACACAGGGCGTTTGGGCTTTTTGGCAACGACTTCAAAAGAACAAATTCATAGCGCAATAGAAAGCCTAATGGCTGGACATTATGAGCTAGACGAGCGCATTTTGCTAGAACTAGAAGCTGACCGAGATTTATTTAAAGGTGTAAACATTGCCCTCAATGAATTTGCCATTATGAAACGAGATTCATCTTCTATGATTGTGGTTCATACGTACATTGATGGTGAATATTTGAACTCTTATTGGGCAGATGGGCTTATTGTAGCTACTCCGACAGGCTCAACAGGCTACTCTCTAAGTGTTGGTGGTCCTGTGGTAGTTCCACAGTCTAATAACTTTATTATTTCTCCTGTAAGCCCTCATAATTTGAATGTGCGCCCTCTGATTGTTCCGACAGAAAGTGTGATTGCTTTTGAAATTGAAGGACGTAGCAAAAACTTTTTAGTCTCTTTAGATTCTCGTTCTCGTAAGGTAGATAGCAATGTTCAACTTGCTGTTAGGAAATGTAATTATACTTGCAAAATGGTTCGCTTAGATGGAGATAGTTTTCTCAAAACACTTCGTGAAAAACTCAACTGGGGCAATGACATTCGAAACTATCTGAATCGTTATTAAAAGAAAAGAGCATTCTCTAAAATCTGTTTTCCTTCCTGCAAATCTACTTTATTTTTTTTCAAGTAAGCCAAAATTAGTTCAAAAAATGATTTTTTATCTACTCTAAAAGCTCTTAATGTATCAAAGTTGAGTTCTGATGTAGGTTGTAGGAATGTTGTGCTGTCATACCAAATTTTATTTTCCTTTACAAACCAGTTTTTTGACTTCTTATTTGTTTTTTTAGAGTTGTTCTCTTCGAAAACTTCCACTACCTCAAATTCAACCTTGTTTTTTTGCTGCTTTAAAAATCTTTGTAGTAAAAACTCTCCTTGATTAGCAAAATGATGAAAATCTTTATAAACAGGAATACGTGGAGTTTCACTTTTCAAATCGTCTTTGTATTTTTTCCTAAACATATCTCGCTGCCAAACAGCAAAAATATATCCCAACACAAGGCGAGTTGTCATATTTTGCTCTGTCGGAATAACAAAACTTTCTGTTTCTTCTAGCTCTAGTTTCTGCCAATAGCCTTCTATCTGTTCTATAGCTTTTTCAGCATTCTCAAAATATTTTTTTAGTGTTTGATGGCTTTCCTTATTTCGTGTGGCTTTATTTTCCAGTCTTTCAAAAGTCCGTTTTACTTCTTCAACTGTCTTACTGATTTGTTCTAATTGTGTGTATGTAATTATTTGGGGCTGATGTAAATTTTGTTTTACTTCATTTACTATTTTGCTCTCATCCTCATCTAAAACGCTAGATAAAGCCTGTAATTCAAAAGCTAATTCTTGATGAACCTGTAAAAATTCAAAATCTGATAAATCAAACAGTGTTTGAATAGCTTTTTCTATGTTTTCTGTTCGCTTCTCAAAGACTGCTGCATAACTTCTTCTAAATTTAGATAGTGTTTTCTTCGAAAAATTGACTAGCTTTCTTTTCCTTCCTTCAAATTCGTCATATATATAAAAAGGGAAAATATAAGCATTTGGCAAAATTTCATTCAAAAAACTAGAAGGAACAGGCTTATCAGTTGCCCAAACTTCACCTCCATTCCCTGTATTTGCCCAAAAAATCAAAATATTTTCGCCTTGTTTTCTGTTTGGAAACAGTTTGTCTAAATCATACGACTCTTCGAAAATAGACTTTTCATAATACCACTTTCCATATTCAAATACTGAAACCTGTGTTTCTATACTATTTTTCTCATTGAAGTATAATAATTCTTTCTTTGTATCTTGACTAGCTTGTTTTTTATCTGTCGTTTGCTGTATTTTTTGCTCAATAATTTTGACAATATCTTTTTCAAATAGCGTGTTTTCTGCTAGTTTGGAAGCTAAGATATTTTTTTTCTTTTCTAACTTATCCTTGGCTTTTTCTTCTGATACTACAACTTGATAGTTATGATTTTGAATAAAATTCTTTACTTTGAAAATCAGATTATTTTCTTTTTTTGAATTTAGTTCGATAAAATTTTCTATCTTTTGTATAGGAATAGCTCTATAATGAACCTTAAAAATAGAACTAGCAGCCATTAGTTTTTGATAATCTGACAAAACTGGCTTTGGCTTCCACGTATTAGCTACAAAATCATTTTGGACATGAATTGAATTCTGGTTCAATAAAGTATAGAAAACACCTTGTTGTAACTCTGTTTTTTTATGGAAAAATATTCCTAAGCCTCCATTATTTTCATAAATTTCTATGCGTTCGAACCAACCTTCCAACAAACGACGCATCGAATGGAGCGATTTTTTTTCTATAAAATCTTTCTGTTTTGTATCAAGCAAAACAAACAAAATTCCACTTTTAGAAAGCTGCTTAAATGCTGTTTGAATAGATAAGAAAAGCTGTTTATCTTTCTTAGAAAGCGATTGAAAAAATGAAACTTCATTACTAGAATGAAAATTTTGATGGTTTGTATCTAAAATGATTAAATCAAAAAATGAGTTTTCTATCTTCTGTAAAAGCTCTGAATTATCTGAAATTCCAAAAATTCCGACTTGTGAAATAGGTTTCTTGTTTTGAATAGCAAAATTAGACGTTTCATTTTGCGAAGAAAAAGCCAAAAGCAAATCAGAAAATTCATCAAATGTGCCAAAAAGTGTATTTTTTTTAAATGCTTCTTGATATATTTCTAATGATTTTAAAATCTGACTCTCATTGCACCAAATTTTTTGAGATGGATTCTTATTTATTTGTTCTTGAATGAATGGAATAAAATCTAGTTTGTATTCTTC
>NZ_JAHDIG010000002.1:13394-119517 GCF_020630935.1 Bernardetia sp. | reverse complement strand
AATCCACTTTGGCAGTAGATACACCGAATGTCCTCCTTCCTCTAAAAGCTGAACAACAGGCTGTAAACTCTCATTTTCTTTCGCAGAAAACCCTTTTCGGAACTGCTTTTCAAGTTCTTTTTTTCTATCTAAAAAATCGTTTTGTGTTTTTTCTAAAAGGGAAATTGTAATGGTATGAAAGTCTGTTACCAAACTACTTAATTCTTCTAAAAACTGATTTTTCTCTTCGTTTATACTATCCAATTCTGCAATCTGAATAGATTTTTGATGAATAGAAATAATTTTGACTTTTTCTTCTTGTATCTCAATTTTTGCCCAAGCTATACTATAATTATCCCAAAGCTGAAATTGTGTAGCCGAAAACTTCACTAAATGCAGTGTAGGAAAATATTTTTCAGAAAATGAGGAAAAGGCAGGATTCATTGTGGATATTTTTACCAAAAAAAATGAAATATAAGGCGATTAAAATTTTGAAAGTTCTTAAATTTCAAAACAAAAATAATTCATAATTGTATATTTCCTTTATCAAGGAGACATAAAATTCTGACTATACAAAACTCAACAATTATCCATTTTTCATTATAGAATTGTCCATTAACTCAACTGTCTATTTGTCAGTTGCTAGGATAACGGCTTTATTTTAGTAAAAACTT
Source organism: Bernardetia sp. (assembly GCF_020630935.1). Classification (NCBI taxonomy): domain Bacteria; kingdom Pseudomonadati; phylum Bacteroidota; class Cytophagia; order Cytophagales; family Bernardetiaceae; genus Bernardetia; species Bernardetia sp. The sequence goes on along the minus strand of NZ_JAHDIG010000002.1, from coordinate 118,864 downwards.
TCGTAAGTTAGGCAAAAAGACTAACAAAATATAGAAAGATAACCGTCGTTGAGGCTACAGCCGTCAGCGAGGATAACCTCCCTACAACGATAAATTTACATCTCGTTTACGGTTTGAAAGACATATTTTAAAAAAAAGCTCTAATATTAATACAAAAACCATTTTTATATGTTTGACCCAAAGAAATTTCATAATAGCGAATTTTATAAATTTGCTCACGGACATCAAAATATTCCTACTACTACGTTAGAAGGATATGCAAAATATAATGTACAAAATATGACTAGATCAATCATTGAGGAAAGAACAACTCATTTCCAAGAAATTGATGTATTCTCTCGCCTCATGATGGATAGAATCATTTTCCTTGGTACAGGTGTAGATGATCACATTTCTAATATTATTGTTGCTCAACTCTTATTTTTAGAATCAGCAGACCCAGATAAAGATGTTCTGATGTATATAAATAGCCCTGGTGGTTCTGTGTATGCAGGCTTGGGTATTTATGACACGATGCAATATGTAAAACCAGATGTATCTACTGTGTGTACAGGATTAGCAGCTTCTATGGGAGCTGTTTTGCTTACTGCAGGACAGGCAGGTAAGCGTGCTGCTCTTCCTCATGCTCGTGTGATGATTCACCAACCACTTGGAGGTATTCAAGGACAGGCTTCTGACATTGAAATTACGGCAAAACAAATTTTGCTTGTCAAGAAAGAATTGACTCAAATTTTGGCTGACCACAGTGGAAAAGATTACGATACAGTAGAAAGAGATGCTGACCGTGATTATTGGATGATTGCGCCAGAAGCAAAAGAGTATGGTTTGATTGATGAGGTGTTGGAACGCAAGAAATAATAGTCATTCAACTATCTTTCAACAAAAAGCATTTTCTTACTATATTTTAGTAGGGAAATGCTTTTTTAATTTTATCAATAAATTTGAAATCTAATGAGACTATTTTTTGCAATTATTCTAATAATTGTCAGCTTTATACAGTTTGTGTTTTTCGGTTTTGCCTTAAATTTAGGAGGTCATGTATCTATTCAAGAATCTAGCAGTTTTGATTACGGAATCATAATGCTATATATGATTGCTATTTTAGTCATTGTCATGACTTCTCTATCAAAAGAAACTTACTCTTTATTAGTTAATGGTGTTGTTGCAGGAGTATTATTCTTTGGTTTGCTAGTGTATTTTTCATATGTATCTCGCCAAGCTATTCAGTTTTTTTCTCTCAACTTAATTTTAATTTTGGGAATATTGGTAACTAACTTGATTTATTTTTTTAATAAAAACAAATGACAAAAGCAGAAAGATTTAAAGGATGCATTATTGGTGGAGCAATGGGAGATGCGTTTGGTAGTGCCTATGAAAATCAAGTAAAAGAAAAAGAAGATGTAATTTATCTTTATGGTAAGCCAAAAGCAAGAGAACCAAAATGGAAAATTACGGATGATACACAACTCACTTTAGCTACTGCTGAGGCTATGATTGATGATAAAAATATTAACCCAGAAGCAGTAGTACAACAGTTTTTAAAATATTATAATCAAAGAAAATTGAGAGGACTTGGAGCAAGCACTTTAAAAGCATTGAGAGAATTAGAGTATGGCGTGCATTGGAGCAAGGCAGGCAGAAAAGGAGAATATGCAGCAGGAAATGGAGCAGCTATGCGAATTGCTTCCCTTGCTTTTATGGAAGATATAAACTACTCTCAAATCAGAGATATTTCTATCATTACTCATAATAACGATGAAGCATATATTGGAGCAAAATGTATTATCATTGCTATCAGAGAAATACTAAGAAAAAACTGGCAAGGAGAAACAAACCTAATAGATTTAATAATTCCTCAACTTCCAGACACAAGAGTTAGAGACAGGCTCATTGAAATCAAAAATATAGACAATCTTTCAGAAATTGGAAAGTTTGGTAATGATGGATATGTTGTAAACTCTGTGCCTTTGGCAATTGCAGCAGCTAATAAAGTAAAGAAAATTGGCATAGAAAAAATGTACAACTGGCTTATTGACATTGGAGGTGATACAGACACCAACTGTTCTATGGCTAGACAAATTGCAGGAACACTCATTGGATATAACGAAATACCTAAAAACTTGATAGAAAAATTAGAAACTTTGAAAGAATATGAATGGATTGAAGAAAATATAAATAAGTTTAACTTCAAGTACTGTTAAATCCTTCTTACTGTTAGGATTTACACCAACCATTCGCTAATAAAATTGCTTTCATAATGGATTTCTCATTTTCATTTGATAGAAAGAATAGCTATTTTTAAGTAACTTGTCGTCGAATTAGACTTTTTTTGTCTTTAACACTGTTTTCAAACTCGTTGATGATTGGAAAATAAGTATTTCTATACAAATATTTCCATTGAGAATATTAATTAATTATCTATGTCTGATAATCCTAATTTAATTGAAATAAATAACCTATCTGTTCTTTTCAAGGGAGAAAATGGACATCATAAGGCTGTAAAAAACGTAAACTTAAAGCTAAAAAAAGGGGAAACTGTCGGTATTGTAGGAGAGTCGGGCTCGGGTAAAACGGTTACGTCCCTTTCTATGATGCGTCTTTTGCCACACGCTCCTTATTGTAATACAGAAGGCGAAATTTTATTCAATTCTAGGGAATATGGAGAAGTAGATTTATTAAAAATTCCTTTTGAAAAGCTGCGTTATCTGAGAGGTGGAGAAATATCTATGATTTTTCAAGAGCCTATGACTTCCCTCAATCCTGTCTTTACGTGTGGAAATCAAGTCTTAGAATCGATTCTAAAACACGAAAACATTACAAAGAAAGCTGCCAAACAGCGAGTATTGCAACTTTTTGAAAAAGTTCATCTCACTAACCCAGAAAGAATTTATAGTGCTTATCCTCATGAAGTTTCGGGTGGACAAAAACAGCGTGTTATGATAGCTATGGCTCTTGCCTGTAATCCACTCCTGCTCATTGCAGATGAACCCACTACGGCACTTGACGTAACTGTACAGGCTGCTATTTTGGAAATTTTGAGAGAGCTTAGAGAAACAGAAGATATGTCAGTGGTTTTTATTACGCATGACTTAGGAGTAGTGGCAGAATTTGCTGACAGAATTATTGTGATGTATCAAGGCGAAATTGTGGAAGAAGGTGCTGTATGGGATATTTTTTCCAACCCTCAACACCCTTATACAAAAGGACTTTTGGCGTGTCGTCCTCGTTTAGATTTAAAATTACGTGTTTTGCCAGTAGTATCTGACTTTATGGCAACCGACGAACACGGAAATATTTCAGAAATTACAGAAGCCAAGTTTCAGTCTGTCGGACAGGCTCTAATGCTCAACTTTCAAAGCGAAGCCGAACTAAGAAAACGCCATGAAAAATTAGTACAACAAATGCCTTTAGTGCAAGTAAAAAACCTTACAAAAGAATTTATCAAAACAAAAGGATTCTTTTCCAATAAAAAAGAAACCGTAAAGGCTGTCAATGATGTATCTTTTGATGTTTATCCAGGAGAAATTTTGGGCTTGGTAGGCGAATCGGGTTGTGGAAAATCTACATTGGGCAGAAGTCTTTTAAGATTAGTAGAACCTACTTCTGGAGAAATTATTTTTGAAGGCAAAAATATCTTAGACCTCAATCAGAAAGAAATGCGTGCTATCAGAAAGGATATTCAAATTATCTTTCAAGACCCTTATGGCTCTCTCAATCCAAGAATGACCATCGGAGAAATTATCATGGAACCGATGCGAATACACGGAATCATGAACAATGACAAAGAACGAAGAGCCTATGTTATTGAACTTTTAGAGACTGTAAACCTAAACGCCTACCACTTCAATCGTTATCCACACGAATTTTCTGGAGGACAGCGTCAGCGTATCTGTATTGCTCGTGCGCTTGCCTTGCAACCTAAATTTATTATATGTGATGAATCCGTTTCTGCACTTGATGTTTCTGTACAAGCACAAGTTTTGAATCTTCTGAATGATTTAAAGGAGAAATTTAACCTTACTTATATCTTTATTTCTCACGATTTGGCAGTTGTCAAGTTTATTGCCGACCGTATTTTGGTAATGAAAGATGGACAAATTGTAGAAACAGGTTTTTCAGAAGACATTTATGAAAAGCCAAAACGAACCTATACAAGAGACCTTATAAAAGCCATTCCGAGAGGAGATTTAGACACCATCAGAAGAATTATGCTCAAAAGAAAACTTCAAAAGTCTGGTTGATAAACTTAGGTAAAACAAAACCTTTTCAGACTTCAAGTTGTAATATTTTCATTTCATAAGCTACTTACTTTATAGTAATTATAATACAAGAAATAAGACAACTATGAATTTTTCGCTTTGGTTGGAAAGCCTTTCTATGGCAACAGGGGCATTGAAAAGTAATCTTTTACGTACCCTCCTTTCTCTTTTGGGTGTTACTATCGGTATTTTTGCCATTATTGGCGTGCTTACTTTTGTAGATGCATTAGAAAAAGGAATCAAAGGCAGCTTATCATTTTTAGGGGAAGACGTAATTTATATTCAAAAGATGCCTTGGATTTTCCAATCTAACTATCCGTGGTGGAAATATATCAATCGTCCAGACCCTAGTATGGAAGAGTTTCGTTTCCTAGAAAAAAATCTAACAGAAGCGCAGGCTGTTTCCGTTTTTGCTGTTCGTTCTGGCTTTACAGCAAAACATAAAAAAAATAGTCTTTCTGGTCTTACTGTTCAAGGAATTACCTTCCAACACAATATTGTCAGTGATATCCCCATCGAATACGGACGTTATTTTACACAAATTGAAGTAGATAGAGCCGTAGAAGTAGTTATTTTAGGAAATACAGTAGCAAAAGATTTATTTGGAGAAGAAAATATAGAAAGCGTAATTGATAAAGTTATTAGATTGAAGGGACGAAAATTTAGAGTAATTGGCGTACTGAAAAAACAAGGAGACAACCTTTTGGATGCTCCAAGCAACGACAATATTACCCTTATGCCTTACTACACACTTGCCAAGATGATTCCAGAAGGCAAAACAGGCATACAACCCACCATTTCCATAAAAGGATTTGAATCAGATAAAGATTTACAAAACGTACAGGGAGAAATTACTGGACTTTTAAGAATAAAAAGAGGTTTACGCCCCAAACAAGAAGAAAACTTTGCTCTCAACCGTCCAGAACAGTTTGCTACATTTTTAGACGGTGTTATTGGAGTTCTGACATTAGCAGGCTGGGCAATAGGCTTTTTCTCTATCTTGGTAGGAGGCTTTGGCATTGCTAATATTATGTTTGTTTCTGTAAAGGAACGTACGTCGCTCATAGGCGTTCAGAAGGCACTGGGAGCAAAACAGGGCTTTATTTTATGGCAATTCTTACTAGAAGCAATTTTACTCTGTATCATTGGAGGAATTGGAGGACTTATTTTGGTATCTTTTCTATCTTTCTTTTCTAGTGATACCTTTATTATTTCGCTTTCCCTCAAAAATATGATATTAGGAGTAAGCGTAGCTACTATTATCGGAATTATAGCAGGAATAATTCCTGCTATATTAGCAGCACGTTTAGACCCTGTGGAGGCGATGCGTTCGGTGTAAAAAACTCAGTATTTAATATCAAAGCGACCTTCTCGTATTTCGTGGACATCTCCAAAAGCATCTTTTATATCGTACCAAAAAGTGCCTGATATGATACGATTCTCTGGGTCGTGTTTGCTTATAAAAAGTTCTCCTGAATATTCTGATGAAGTATAAGAAGTGTTAGAAGAACGATACACAGAACCATAAGCGTTACCACTCGTTCTAGTAAATAAACTATATTTTTCTCCAGTATTTATAGATAAACTTTCAGTCCCAACACTTACCCCTGATATTTCATCTTTTTGACTGTTTCCTCCTCCTACTATCAAATCATATCCTCCATCATGAAAATTGTAGCTACCACTAAAAGAATTGGGACTACCATCAGGTGTAAAAGATTCTCCATCCACAAGACAGCCGAAAGTGTTTTCTCCTATTTGGGTAGCTGGTGGGAGTAGATCTATAGGGTCTTTTGGGGTTTGTTCTTCGCATTTCATACATAGAAATGTAAGGCATATGAAGAGGGAAAAAAGTAGTTTTTTCATTGTATTAAGTGGTTTAGTAAATGAATAAAAATGGTTAGGTTTAGCAAAAATAAAATTAATACTTGATGTCAAAGCGTCCTTCAGTAATACGATATAGTGCTGCTGTTCTACTTCTAGCATTAAACCAAAAAGTTCCTGATATGATTCGCCTCTCAGTATCGTGTTTGCTTATAAATAGCTCTCCATAATTTTTATAGGTGTATATAAACTCTGATTTTATGTATAGCAAACCATATGCATCATCTTCTTCTTTTATAGATAAGTTATATCTTTTACCTTCTACTATAGGTAGGTTTACTACCCCAAATGCTGGACTCACAATAATATTATCTGTATTTCTGATAGCCGATAGGTAAAAATACTTCTCGTCATTGGAGGAATATTGCACACTCAATGACGAAGCTAATTCATCTGGTGTAAATGGTTCTCCGTTTATCAAACAGCCAAAAGTATTTTTTCCTGTTTGTGTTGCTGATGGGAGTAGGTCTATAGGTTCTATTTCATCTTTACATTTCATACATAGAAATGTAAGGCATACAAAGACTGAAAAAAATATTTTTTTCATTTTTTTTTAGTTTATAATGAATAAATATAAAAAGATTATTTTTTTTACTTGCTAACGTAAAGATTAAGTAATTATACATAGTATTTTTTTAAGATTACTTTTTTTATGAAGTACGTAAGCATTTTTTAATGTACTGCAATAAATAAAAGAAAAAGTGTTTTTTTTAACTTAAAAATGAGTTTGGTTTATTTTTATACATAAAGCTTTTTAAGCAGACAAGCTAGAGTATAACCTTGTTGTTATAATATTCTTTTCACAACTTCTCTATACTTTTAGCTAAAAAGTTTGTATCGTTTTTCTAGTTTCGTAACTTTATTTTTCCTTAGAAATAAATACTAGAAAAACACATATACAAATTAGTACGGCTTATGACTCACCAAATATCGAACAAAACCATTTCCATTCAAGAAATGTATCAGATTACCAAATCTCATACAAAAATAGAACTATCAGAAGAAAGCAAATCACAAATAAAAAAAGCACAATCCTACTTAGAAAACCTTGTTACAAAAAGTGAGGAAGCCGTTTATGGTGTCAATACAGGTTTTGGATATTTATGTAATTATAAGATTCCGAAAGACCAAATCAATGAACTACAAGAAAACCTAGTGATGTCTCATGCTTGTGGAGTGGGTGATGAAGTACCTGCTTTTATCATACGTTTGATGCTCCTTCTCAAAATTCAGTCGCTTTCTTACGGACACTCTGGAGTTCAACTTCAAACAGTAGAGCGTTTTGTAGATTTTTACAATGAAGATATTTTGCCTGTTGTCTATGAACTAGGTTCATTAGGAGCTTCTGGCGATTTAGCTCCTTTAGCGCATCTTGCATTACCTATTATTGGAATGGGAGAAGTTTGGATGAAAAATAAAAAAGGAACATATCAAAAGAAAAAAACGGAAGATGTTTTAAAACAAAAAAACTGGAAACCTATTCAACTCAAAGCTAAAGAAGGACTAGCAATGCTCAACGGAACGCAGTTTATGAGTGCTTACGGTGTGGCATGTATGGTGGAGGCTGAAAAAATGAATACTTTAAGTGATACGATTGGTGCGCTCTCGGCAGATGCTTTTTTATGTCGTTCTGAACCTTTCAATGCACTTACTCACAAAATCCGTCCTCATGCAGGACAAATCCGAACAGCAAAAAATATTAGAGAACTTTTAGAAGGAAGCGAAATTATGCTCCAACCAAAAGCACACGTACAAGACCCTTATTCTTTTCGCTGTATGCCACAAGTACACGGAGCAAGTAAAGGTGCTTTTGATTATATCAATTCTGTTTTTGAGTGTGAGATTAATTCGGTTACAGACAATCCGAATGTTTTTCCAGATGAAGATGTAATTCTCTCTGGAGGAAATTTTCACGGACAGCCTTTAGCTATTTCATTAGATTTTGCAGCCATTGCTTTGGCAGAACTTGGAAGTATTTCAGAACGAAGAACCTATTTATTAATGGCAGGAGAGCGAAACTTACCTCCTTTTTTAGTACACGACTCTGGGCTTCATTCTGGAATGATGATAGCACAATATACAGCAGCTTCTATTGTAAGTCAAAACAAACAACTCTGTACTCCTGCAAGTGTGGATAGCATTATTTCATCAAAAGGACAAGAAGACCATGTCAGTATGGGGGCAAATGCAGCGACAAAGTTGTATAAAGTCCTGCAAAATGTGAAACGTATTTTAGCGATAGAACTTATGGCAGCAGCGCAAGCCATAGAGTTTAGACGCCCTCTCAAAACTTCTGATGAGCTAGAAGAATTTTTAGCAGAATACAGAAAAAATGTCAAGCCACTACAAAAAGACAGAGTTTTACACGATGATATAATGAAAAGTGTTGATTTTATAGAAACTATTTGAGATATACAATATGAAAACCTCAAACGAATATAATTTACAAGACATTTATATCGTATTAGATAGGCACTTTTTTCATAATTACAATACTTCTGTTGATGTTAAGTTGCCTAGTTTGGCTCTATATGCTATACTTGAATGTTTAGTAAGTGAGATAAGTAGGTATGAAAATAGTAAAGTAGAACCTTTGGAAAGTGTAATTACCTCAAAGGGTTTAGAGAATAATTTTAAAACAAAAAAAGGGAGAAAAGTAGTTGAATACTATAAAATTCAGCTACACTCTCCTATTGGCTTAGAAACTATAAAATCTATTTCTAAAATTATAGGAAAACACAAAATAGACAGATTTTATCTACTTTCCCATGATGTTCAAGAGATGGAAAAAATTGAACAGTTTTGTACAGAAATAAAAGCCAAAACAGACTGTGAAGTAATTGTAGATGGGATTTTGCCCACCATCAAATATTACCTTCGATTAATTAATTCTTTAAGTGATTTTATAGAAAAATATAGTCTGCTTGTTCAGAATGATACTGAACTAAAGAAAGTTCACAAAGAAAAATGGAACGAACTTCTCAAAAGTTTATAGAAAAATATGCACCATATTCAATTACCAACGTCAAAAAAAATATACATTGCCTCTGATTTTCATTTAGGCTATTCTAAAGATATTGAAGGAAAAGATTCTCTAGAAAGAGAAAAAAAAATTCTGCGCTGGCTAGAGATGGTTCGCCAAGATGCCGAACTTATTATTCTGTTAGGAGATATTTTTGATTTTTGGTATGAGTATAAAAAAGCTGTTCCAAAAGGTTTTGTTCGCTTACAGGGCAAAATAGCAGAAATTACAGATAGTGGAATTGATGTTGTATTCTTTACAGGCAATCACGACTTATGGATGTTTGGTTATTTTGAGGAAGAATTAGGTGTAAAAGTCTATCATAAACCCCAGTTTGTAACGTGGAATGATAAAAAAATTCATTTAGGACATGGCGACGGTTTAGGAAATGGAGATTATGCGTATAAGTTTTTGAAAAAGGCTCTTTTTACTAATCCTGTTTGTCGCTTTTTCTTCGAATGGCTGCATCCTAATATCGGAATAGGCTTGGCTCATTTTTGGTCAAATAGCCGTAAACCGTCAAAAAAGCCAAATCAGAATCCTAAGAAGGAGAAAAAAATAGATGGTTATACAGGAAAAGCAAACGAGTGGATTTGGAATTATTGCAACGAGCTTCATCAGCAAAACCCACAAGATTACTACGTTTTCGGACACCGACATTTACCTCTAATGATAGAAATGAGTAAGACAATAGATAGCCAAAAAAGCTATTACTTCAATACAGGCGAATGGATGAACCATTTTACCTATCTTACTTTTGAAGCAAATGAAGAAGGTAACGCAGCATTCAAACGTCACTGTTTTGAAGCTAATACAGAGTGGATTGTTGATACAAATGAATAATTGTAGCGTAGGTCAAAAGGCTTGCCTTTGACTTGTTTATAAAGACAAAAAAAGGCGATTCAGAAATGAATCGCCTTTTAAGTATATCAATTTAGATTTAAAATCTTATTCTTTAATGAATTTGATTGTCTCTACTTTGCGTCCACTATTTACACTCAAGATATACATTCCTTTTGCAAGTTTTGATATATCAAGTGTTGTGTTTTGCTCGCTAAGAGATGTACGTATCATTTCAGCACCTGTAATGCTATATACTACCAATTCAGACTCAACTCCAAAGTAACCTAATTTGATGTTCAATGAAGAACTAGCAGGATTTGGATAAGCAACAAATGCAAAATCTGGACTTTCAACTGCATCATCAAACGTAGCATACACTGGGCTACTAGCTACTGGGTGTAAATTCGCTTGTGTAGATGTGTTGATTACGATAGTATAATCTTCTACTTCACCGTAAGAGAATGTCTCACAAGAAGTTGCATTTGCATTGTACTTCATTGTTACACGCATACGAGTTGTTCCATTAGCAGCAGAAGTAGGAATTGTGAATGAACCACTTACAGATGTACTTGTTGTGCGAGCACGTGAGTAAACTTCTTCACCAGCATCATTGAAATCTCCGTCTTGATTATAATCAATCCAAACATTGTAGGCTTCGCTATATGTTCTTCCAGACCAAGCAGGGTCAATTGTAATAGTATAAGAAGTTCCTTTTGTAAGGGTAGTAGAAAGATTGGTAAAATCTGCATAACCACCATTCGAACCAGAGTTATTATCAATAGAACCTACACGTACACGCTGAATCCACTCATCAGCTACACTATTGCCTTTAGAATCACAATAGTTTAATACTGGAGGTGCAGAAGTAGTAACAAATACACTTGCAGAATATGCACTTGAAGCACCCGAACAGTTTGCACGAACTTGTACTTCATACGTTGTAGAAGGAGAAGCACCTGTTAAATTAAGAGACGTTGATGTAGCATTGAATGGAGACCAAGCACCACCACTAGTGCGAACCTGTACATCATAAGAAGATGCTCCAGCAACTGCTGACCAAGAAGCCGTAAATGTGCTAGTTGTAACATTAGAAGTAGCTAAACCTGTAGGTACACCACAAGAAGGTGTTGAGCTTTCTGTAATATTTACTGAATAATCTTCTACTTCGCCGTAAGTAAATGTTTCACAAGAATTTTGTGCGCCATTGTATTTCATAGATACACGCATACGAGTTGTACCAGTAGCTGCACTAGGGCTAATATCCAATGTACCAGATACAGCAGAGCTGCTCATAGAACCTGCGTCAAAAACTAATTCGCCAGAGTCTTCAAAGTCTCCATCTTTATTGAAGTCAATCCAAACTTTCCAATATTCATTGTAAGAACTTCCAGAAAAACCTGGTGTAAGTGTTACAGCATTCGTACTTCCTTGAGCTAAATTTACAGTAGTAGAAGTTTGGTCTGAATAACCACCATCGTTTCCACTTGTTCTGTTCAAAGAACCAATCTGTACACCTGCAATCCACTCATAAGAACTATTATTTCCTTTAGATTCACAATAAGTTGGTATTATAATTCCTCCAGTAGTTGTAAAGGTTGCACTTGTAGAATAAACACTTGAGCCATCAGCACAATTTGTAAGAACTTGGAATTCATATTCTGTACCAAGTGTAAGACTTGATAGATTTCTTGATGTAGAAGTAAGACCATTTACATTTGTCCAAGAAGCAGATCCTGTTGCACGATAACGAAGGTCGTAGCTAGTTGCTCCACTTACAGAACTCCAACTAACTGTTGCAGATGTATTTGTAACATTTGAAGAGTTCAATCCACCTGGTACAGCACATACTGGTGTAGTTCCTCCAGAAGTTCCTCCCGATACAATCAAAGAGTAGGCTTGTGAACCAGATTGTAAAGAACCTTTGTGTGAAACTGTGATAGTATAAGTTTGTCCTGCTACTGGGTTAGGGATATATACTTTTTCTACATTATCTCTGAAGTTGTCTCCTTTAGTAGCTGCACTGTTTGGAGAAGCAGGGTTCAATACCCAAGGAAAGTTTGTTGTTCCTCCACCTGCTACACGTACGTCTAAATCATTAACAAGCATAATAGCTCCATTATCTACTTGACTTCCCGAAACAGGAGTACCTTTAAGGTCTGTCCAAGCGATTGTAACTTCCAATGGTTCAGAGCCTGTTGCAGTTACTTGTACTGAGTATGTTCCATTGTTGTTAAGTACTCGTTCATCAATTAATGAACTTGTTCCTACATTAGAGATAAGATTTACAGCATTTTCAGCATCTAATAATCCCCATCCAAAACGATAATCTGGTCCGTCTGCATTACCAGCTTCTGCTGCTGTATGAATAGCTAAACCTCTAAGCGTAGCCGAGCGCATAAACTGACCGTTATTTAAGTTTTTGTAATGTTGTTGAACAAGTAATAACGACCCTGTTACGTTAGGACTTGCCATTGATGTACCTGACTTTGTATTGTAGGATGTATTTCCAGAACTAGATGTAGAATATACACTTACACCACATCCCGAAATATCTGGTTTGATACGTCCGTCGTCAGTTGGTCCCCAAGAACTAAAACTAGACATGCTTACACTACTTGGGCTTGTATAATTAGTTACTGCTGAAACAGCTGCCACAACAAGTGCATTTTTTGAAGTTGCAAAACCTGTTACTAGGTCATATCCACCTTTACCAGTATTGTATCGTCCTCTATCATTACCTGCTGCTTTTACAGGAAGGTAATAAGGAGCATTATATGTAATCTCATCCCAAGTAGCTGCTTGGTCATCATAGTAACCAAACTGATACGTAGAAAGATATTGTGCATTGTATCCGTAAGAGTGATTAGAGAGAATTAGACCTTGTGCAGCTTGGCTAGTTGCTTCTGATTCGTCGTTGTTCCACTCATTTGCCCAAAGTGTAGATTGGTGGGCTGCACCTATTGCACTAGAAGTTACACCAGAAGCCATCATTGTTCCTGCTACGTGCGTTGCGTGGTCGTTGTTTCCATTAGCAGATGTAAAAGGTACACCGTCTTTTTGAATAACTCTATTTCCAAACTCTTGGTGTGTAGAACGAATAGGACCTCCATCCCACTCTCCTACAATCATTCCTTGTCCGTTAAGGTTTAAGCCTGCACTTCCCCCTGTCCAAAGTCTGTCTGCTTTTGTTGTTTTGGCAGCATTTAAGTTACTCATTGTTACATAGTAGATAGGATTTCCAAATCTGTCTATGAATTGAAGTTCAGCTACTCTTCCATCTTCTAAGGTTTTGAAGACTTCTAAATTGTTCTTTTTAGCAAACTCAATGGCTTCAGCTTTGCGCTTTTTGTAAAGTGTTGTATTTGTCTTAGCAATTTGTTGCAGTTTCTGAACATTTGTTTGTGAGAGTATTCTCTGCTTTTCAAGTTGGTTTTGTCCATAAGCTGTAAAGCTAAGTCCTGCGAATAAGGCTGCTAAACCTATCTTTTTTCTAAGTTTCATATTTTAATGAGTGATGTAAAGGGGGTAAAAGGTAATTATAGTTAATTGAGTTAATTTATAGAAGGATTTCAATTACTTCTAACAGATGTACGAAATCTTAATATATCGCAAGTATATAGATAAAAATTTTATAAAGCAACAATTATCTGAATTTTATTTCTAAATAAACTGATTTTCACAAAATATTCTATCATAACCTTTATAGTACTTATACTCTTTATAACTTCATCACAACATATTAGAAAAGTACAATAAACATAGATAAAATTAGACAAAAAAAATAATAGCCCTTATCGGAAAGCCATATATTGACTTTGAGATAAGAGCTATTATATATAACAGATAAATGGAATAATACCATTTTTATCTATCTTATTTTCGAAGTTGAAAACAACAACAACATTGCGACTATGAAGCGTTTTCAAACAATAACTGTTAAATCAGCTTTCAAGTGATTTTTTCTAAATCTTTACAGAAAAATAGGTTACTAAGTAGTTAGCCGTTCAGCTATTTTGTATCTTCTGCCAAGATTTACCCTTTGCTATTGTTTTTAACCTCAACGCTTGCCGTACTCGGTACGTTTGTGGCGTTGTGTTGTATATTTTCAGCAAAAAAAGTTTTTGCACCGTCATTATCTAACCATTTACTTGACTGCAAATATTTTGCATTGCCAGAGTAAATGAACAAACAAGAACCTTTCTTAACATAATCTATGATTTCTTGTGCCTTGTGCATTTCTACAGCTGGACACCCAAAACTTCTACCTAATCTACCATTACGGTTCATAGTTTTTGGATTTACATAATTTGCACCATGCATAACAACTGCACGATTTCTTGCTTGGCAATTATAGCCTTTATCCATTCCATTGATGAGAAGAGAAATTCCGTTCTTACCAATATATGGAGCATCAGTTACATAAAATCCCATACTACTTTGATTAGAACCACGTTTGTTTGAATATGAAGTAACCATATCATGTCCAGAGTTTTTGCCATGGGCTACTAACTCTCTACGAACTAATTTCTGATTCTTCATATCAATAATCCACATGCGCTCAAAGCGAGAAGATTTTGTAAAATCTAGTACTGTCAAGATTTCTTTTTTGAGTTCTCCCTTTGCTTTAAGATTAAGATAACCTATGTAAGCAGTCTTGAATGGGACATAATCTAATTCTGCCTTCTTCAATTTTAACTTTTGATACATAGCTTTAATATGATTTTCAAAAGCTATAGAGATGTTCTCAATTTTAGCATGTTCTTTTGACGGAAAAGCATCGACTTTTGATGCACTTTCTAGCAAACTGTTCTGATTAGAAGCAGTTGCAAAAAATTTAGAAAATCCGAAAAAAAGAAGTACGAGTACGGCGATAGTGCCGCTCAATACGATTCTTTGCATTCAGTTTTTCTGGTTTAAATGAATTGAATGATTATTTGTAAGTCTTTATGGTATATTAGAAAGGCTCAAAAGAGAGATTTCTCCATAAACACTAAAGTTGTACATTACGTAAGGATATTTTTTCAGTTGAAGATACAACCACCAAACTTTCTCAAGTTTAGTCAAAACTAAATTATATCTTCTGATAAGCCATGAAGGATAGTTTTAATTGTAATAATAATTACCACAACTTATCAAAAAGTCTTAGATGTAAAAGCATGTTGATAGAAATGCTACTTATTTTTGCCTATAATTTCATACTTTTTTAGTATAAAAAAACAAGACTAAAGAATAAGCGTCGAAATCCCTTATCACAATCTACTAAGTCAGTTTTCTTAACTCTAGTATTAAATTCTGTACTATAACTAACTTTACGATTTTATCAAAATTTAGAGATTTTACTTCCAAATCTTTGAAAATGGACGCAATGTCATACAAAATAGAATTGCAATTAGCTTTTACGCATTTGAAAAATATCTAAAAACGGTTTCTTCCAAAACATTATCATTTTCCTTTTTGAATAACAAGTAAAATAAAAATAGCTTTAAAAGCTACAAACGGTGTAAACTTCTATGGTATTCAAATCCATAGACTTATGTTGTTTGCATTTTATTAAACCTATTTCAAATTAATTTTACTTCACAGTAATTCTTCTCATTATGAGTTGTGAAAATGATGTTGTAAGCTAACTCTCTTTTGAGCCAACTTATACTATATAAACGGTATTTTACCAAGTTTTGTTTAAAAAAATTCAAAATTTATTTAATTCAATAAATAAATAATTTTACTTTTAAGTAATACTATTATGTATTCTAATATACATAAAAAATATTTTTATGCTATTTGGAGCGATTTTACCTTTTGCATTTCTACTTTAAATTTTTCACTTAGTTCTTTTGAGGCATTTAGAAGAGGAAGCCTAACATCTGACTTTGTAATACCAAGCAAAGTCAAGATTTCTTTGATTCCGACAGGATTACTTTCTACAAACAAATGTTCGAAAAGAGGAAATAGTTGATGTAAATATTTATTAGCTGTTTTGTAATCTCCTTTCAAAGCAGCACGAGTAAGATTCCCAAATTCTTTTGGATAAGCATTTGGAATGACACCTATTACACCATCTGCACCAAGTGAAATGAGAGGTAGTGTGAGTGCATCATCACCAGACAAAACAACAAAATCTTTAGGCTTATTTCTCAAAATTTCAATGCACTGTGTCATATCGCCAGATGCCTCTTTTGTTCCAATAATGTTTGGATGCTCTGCTAAACGAAGTGTTGTTTTGGCTTCAATATTTGAGGCTGTTCGGCTAGGAACATTATAGAGAATAATCGGTTTTGGACTTGCATCTGCCACTTCCATATAATGTCTATAAATTCCTTCTTGTGTTGGCTTGTTGTAGGAAGGAGAAGCAGATAAGATAGCTGACACACCTTCTAAATTAGATTTTCCCAATAATTCTATAAGCTGACGAGTATCATTCCATGCCAACCCATATACTAAAGGCAATTTGTTAGGATTATTTTCAGCAATGAAATCAAAAATTTCTCGTTTTTCTTGTCTTGTAGTAGTAGCAGCCTCGCCTGTTGTGCCGTGAACTACCCAAAATTCTACATGGTCTTGCGTATGCTCAAGTAGTCTTTTGAGAGCATCAAAATCTACATTTTTATTT
The DNA here is from genome assembly GCF_020630935.1 of Bernardetia sp. Classification (NCBI taxonomy): domain Bacteria; kingdom Pseudomonadati; phylum Bacteroidota; class Cytophagia; order Cytophagales; family Bernardetiaceae; genus Bernardetia; species Bernardetia sp. Next base: position 102,246 of record NZ_JAHDIG010000002.1, on the reverse strand, counting down.
TCATCAAAAGGAGTAACAAGTGCAATACCTGTTCCTCTAAATATATTGGTATTCATAATTTTTTTAAGTATGAGATTGAACCTTATAAATGGCTTTCACAAAGTTAAATTATAATAATCAGTTTAAGAAATACCTCATATCTGAAAAAAGTGTAAAATTTGGTTATTCTTGTGTCATTTTTTATTGCCTTTTTTCCTCTTTATATGCTGTTTCTGTAAGAGGTTCTACCCAATTATAGGGCTTCCACGTTCGTTGTTCTTTCGTCAAATCTATATTTGGATCAATAAAACGCTGGGGTTTTCTGTTGTTGAGCGACATTTTAGATTCTACTTTTATGATAGGGTCTTGATAGCCTTTTTCTCTCTTATATAAATCTTCCAAAAAATGAACGTATTGTAAAATCATATCAGGGTCTTTTTGCATTTTGTTACTCTGCTTAAATGAAAGATGCTCCATTGGACGCACAGTTTCTTGTTTGTTAGAGTTTGTATCGCTGACTTTAAAAACCGTATTTCCTCGTTTGGTTCGGAGCATCATACGCCACGAAAAAAAATGTCCTTGTTCTGTCCAACTTGGATCTTCTGGGTAGAGATAAGCTCGCCAAGGAAGGAAAAACTGAACTATAAAAAATAAGAAAAAAAATGAATACACAAACCTTTGAGAAAACTTTGACTCATCAGAATACTGAAAAAAATGTGTGTTTGGTGCAGGGAGCTTTTTACCTAAATGCTTGAAAAATTTCCACGTTCTAAACGTTTTAGGAGAAAAAAATAAAGCTGTAGCAGCAATAGAAAACCAAGGAAATGTTCCGATACCAAAAGTGATAGCATTGGTAGAGTGAAAAAATATAGCAACAATAAATGTTACTTTTCGTGTCTTTTTCCAAAGCATCAGAGGTACAACTAACAAGTCAAATGCAATTCCACCATAGGCAACTAAGAAAGCATGATATTTGTGTGAAAGCAAAATCCCCAAATATGGAACAGGGTGATTAATTTTATTAGCAAGCCAAAGTTGCATCGGTTGGGCGTGTAACCAATCAATGTTTAATTTAGCAAGTCCTGCATAAAAATATACGATACTTAGCTGCGCTATCAAACAATAGACTGTCCAAGCAGGAATTTCAGAAGATTTAAGTTGTGGATTTTGGTAAGTATCTACCGAAAAAGCTCTATTTGCTGGTAGAAAAGCAAAAACTAAAAACAGAAGACAATACAAATAAATGTGATTGATGTAGAGCGTTTTTTCCATCAAGAAAATAGATATAGATGATAGAAACATTGCTACACAAGCAAAACGATACTTAAATCCAAAAACAACCATCAAACCCAAAATAAAATTTACTCCAAAATGCACATACAGTAGTAATGGTTCTGACCAAGGCTTTATAAAAGGAGCAAAAGAATATGAAAAATGCAAATCTCCGTGAATCAGTGTTTGAGCATATGGTGATAATGCCCCTCCAGTAAGTTCAATTGTCATTAAGAGTCCTAATATGACTCTAGCATAGATTAATGGAGCAATATCAATCGGATGATTTAACAAATTTTTGATGCTATCTGATTTGTCTTGTTTTATAGTATTCATCTGACAAATATACATCAAATCCACTGTTGCAGACAAAGAAAAACCCTTGTTATCTAATGAAAGATAAAAGGGTTTATTTAGTTTCTTATTTAGTTTTCAGTCTGATTTAAATGACTTTACCACCACGGATTACACGTAAAAGTACAGCTACAATAGCAATAACTAATAAAACATGAACGATTCCACCTGTAAAAGCTCCTGAAAAGAAACTTACAGCCCATACAATAACAAGAACAACAGCGATAATATATAATAAGTTACCCATAATAATTTGAAAAGTTTAGATTAAAAAATAGAAGAATAATATACTTCTGTGAATATTTATTTTGTTTATGAAAGATAAGAATTAAGAAGAAAACGCATTTATTAGACCACCGTAGCTTCTACATCCTGTATTTTCTTCCTAATTGAGAAAATTAATTTTCGATTTCTACGACTTTACAGAGATCTAATCATTTGAACGACTTCATCTCTAGTCTTGCCTAGCTTTTTCTGAATTCTACCTAGCATTTGGTCTTCTTGACCTTCTGCGTACGTCAAATCGTCGTCGGTAAGAGAACCATACGATTTTTTCAAACGTCCTTTGACTTCATTCCAAGTTCCTTTATATTCTAATTTGTCCATAATAAAGATTAAAAAATTTAGGTTAAAAAATATAATAATTCAACTAGCTTTATAAGGGCTAATTTGTAGTTAAATTGCTGTTTATAGATTATTTAAAAAGGTTTAGTAATGTTTTATCCCTCCACCTTACCACTTGTAGTTTTGAATAATCCCATTCCCGAAATAAAGAAAATCACTCCTAAAATGGCAAATATCCAAGGGTTTTGATTAGAAAGGTTCTGTCCGAAAATACCGAATACACCTACTACCAATCCGATAATACCCATAAGAATAAGGAAAATACTGATGATTGCTTTGAAGTTCATAGTTGAAAAAATTAATGTCTTTTTGGGACGGTAAAAAATAGAATTCAGCAAATAAAGACTTGCTTTAAACTCTTGAAAAATATCTTTGATTATGACAACGCTTTATTTAGTGGTATATAGTTTGAAAAATACAATATAAAAAAATGATTGATTTTTCTAAAAAATGGCTTTCTTATAACTTAGAAAGCAAAACTATCTAATGCGTTTGTTTAGTTATATATACTCGTTTGCTGGTAAAAAGGTTACATAAAATCTAAAATAATTTCAAAATACATTTTACTTCACGGTTGATATAAGCCAAAACACCTTTAAAATGGGATTTTTAAAGGTGTTTTTCAATATTGAGTTGTAGAAAATATTAGTTGATTAAGTATCTACACGAGCATAACGAGCATTTTTCTCAATAAAATCTCTGCGTGGAGCAACTTCATCTCCCATAAGCATAGAGAAAAGCTGATCGGCAGCAGCAGCAGATTCTACATCTACACGCTTCATACTTCTACTTTCTGGATTCATTGTTGTTTCCCAAAGCTGTTCTGGGTTCATCTCCCCCAAACCTTTGTAACGCTGTACATTTACACCATTCATGTTTCCTCCACCAAGTTCTCTCATGGCTTGCTCACGTTGTGGCTCATCCCAACAATAAATTTGTTGTTTACCTTTTTTGACAAGGTATAAAGGAGGTTGTGCAATATAAACATATCCTTTTTCAATAAGCTCCTTCATATAACGGAAGAAAAGTGTAAGGATAAGCGTTCTGATATGGCTACCATCCACATCGGCATCGGTCATGATTACAATTTTGTGATAACGGAGTTTATCAAGATTTAGATATTTTTCTCCATTTTCATTTTCTCCGAAGCGAATGCCAAGTGCTGTAATGATATTTTTAATTTCTTCATTATCATAGATTCTATGCTCTTGCGCCTTTTCAACATTTAGAATTTTACCACGCAAAGGCAAAATAGCTTGGCTTTGTCTGTCTCTTCCTTGCTTTGCCGACCCACCTGCAGAGTCCCCTTCGACAAGGTAGATTTCACATTTTTCTGGGTCTTTTTCAGAACAATCAGAAAGTTTTCCTGGTAAGCCTGTTCCACTAAGAGCCGTTTTGCGTTGTACCATCTCACGAGCCTTGCGTGCAGCCATACGAGCCTGTGCAGCCAACGTAACTTTTTGGATTATAGTTTTTGCTTCTTTCGGATTTTCCTCCAAATAGTTGTAAAGTGCATCAGCAACACAAGATTCTACTGCTCCAGAAACTTCAGAGTTTCCAAGTTTGGTTTTGGTTTGTCCTTCAAATTGAGGCTCCATTACCTTTACAGAAATAACTGCTGTCATTCCTTCTCTAAAATCTCCACCTGACAAATCTACTTTTTTGTCTGTCAAGCCATTTTTATCAGCATAACTTTTTAGAGTTCTTGTCAAGGCACGATAAAAACCTGTTACGTGTGTTCCACCTTCTATGGTATTGATATTATTGACATACGAAAAGACATTTTCTGAATAGGATGTATTGTAAAGTAGAGCCACTTGTACAGGAATATCATTCTTATCGCCTTCTACATATACAGAATTTGGAATAATTGGCGTACGGCTTTTGTCCAAATATTCTACAAACTCACGCAATCCACCTTCTGAAAGAAATGTTTCGGTTACAAATTTTCCATTTTCGTCTTTTTCTCCAAATTCTTCTCTTTGGTCTGAAAGTGTAATTTTCACTCCTGCATTGAGGTAAGAAAGCTCACGCAAGCGATTAGCTACTGTTTCATACTTAAATACAGAATGTGTAAAAATACTTGCATCTGGATGAAACGTAACCTCTGTACCAGAAATATCTGTTTTTCCAATTTCACGAACAGCATATTGAGGAGCACCACAAGAATATTCTTGTTCGAATATTTTTCCATTTCTATGTACCTCTACTCTCATTTGGTCTGATAAAGCATTTACACAAGAAACACCTACACCGTGCAGACCACCCGAAACTTTATATGTATCTTTATCAAATTTACCTCCTGCATGAAGAACTGTCATGACTACTTCTAGTGCAGAGCGATTTTCTTTAGAGTGAATATCTGTAGGAATACCACGTCCATTATCTCTAACTGTGATTGTATTTCCTTCATTTATAGTTACGTGTATGGTATCACAATGTCCTGCAAGAGCCTCATCAATAGAGTTATCTACCACCTCCCAAATCAAATGATGCAAACCTTTTATCCCTACATCACCAATATACATCGCTGGGCGTTTGCGAACAGCTTCTAAACCTTCAAGAACTTGAATATTATCAGCCGAATAATTTCCATTTTGAGGAGTCTGTGAGTTTTCCATATCTACTCCTGCCAATGTTTCTTCCTTATTATTTTCTGCCATTATCTTATGTTAATGCTAATTGTATTTTTCTTGTATTATGATTCACACCAAAAAAAATAAATATTTTTTTTACAGCTATTTCTAAACTGATTATAGGCATAATTCATTCCAAAATATATCATACAAATATACAAAAAAAAGCCGTCTATTACAATCATAACAGGGACTTTTGTATGGATTAAAAGTTCTTCAAATCAAACAATAAAAAATCAGAAAATTAGTCTAAATTTTCATAATATATGGAAACGACAAACTCAAAAGCATAGAAGCAATAACAGAAGCTGTTACGACGACAACAGTAATAAATCGTAGCTGTACGAGGGTTGAGTCTTTTTTAGTTTGAGAATAAGCATCTAATTTTTCTATGTGGTTTAGAATTTCTTGGTCTTTTTGGTTAGTAAGTGCTGTATAGCCTGTTTCTTGTCGATAACCAACATCGTAATCTACCTCAACAAAGTGGTAAAACGCCTCTTTGTAAGCTCCTAAATATGCCATAAACTTATATTTTTCTTCTGCCTCGTATTTACTACTTTCTATTATTACTTTTTTTAGTGCTGAAAAATTTTCTTTCCACTTATTTAATGACGTACTATCTAATCTATTTATAAAATCTTTCTCATGCCTACGAAGCTGCAACACCAATGTTTTATTGATTTTAGGTTGCTTTTCTAACAGCCTTATATACTCTCTCATCACACCTTCTAAGCCATAGTCTTTATAGCCTCTAAGTCTGATTTTACGAGCTAACTCTTTCATCATATCTGTACTTATTCTGACTCTATATTGTAATGAATCCAAATCTTTGGTTAATCCCCATTTTTTAGCTTGGGGAGATTTTTTAATAGAATCAATAGAACTTATTATCTCTGACTGACTAACTACATATTCTTTCAAAAAACGACTGCTTCCTGTCTTATAAAAACCTTCGTTTAGAGGTTCATTTAGTAAAAAATCACTTCTTAACTTAGATAGGTTACGAATATGGATATGAAGTTGGTGAACTTTGTCAGCCAAAAGATTAATGGATTCGACACGTCTAAAAAGCCAAAAGCTAAGGGTAGCCACAGCAAAGGAGAGTAAGGTATAAACCAAGAAAGCTATAAAAATACGCTGACGAGGATATTTTAATTCTATCATAATTGACGGTAACATCAAATCGTTCTGAATTTTCCACACATTATCAATAGATAATTACGCCAAAGTTACAAGAAATATAGAAAAAATAGGTTTGAATTCGATTTTGAAGAACATGCAAGTAAGACTTGTACGAGTGATAAAACACCTGACTTTCAAGTTTTTATCTCCACTATTGGATTTAATTTTGCAATATCAAATAAGAAAATAATCAACTACTTATTATGCAAACACTAAAAATTAATCTGTTTTCTTTTCTCTGGTCTAGCTCTTTCTCCAAAAAAAGTAGTTCTATATCTGATATACCTAGCCAAAACAAACACCCCAAAAAGAACAAAGACATACAACCCAATAAAGATGTATCAGATTCTGATGAACAAAAAGCTATTTATTACCTTCCTGTACATTTGATGTAAAAACAAAACACGTTCTTTTATACAAAAAACGTGTTTCAACAAAAATTTCAAAAGAATAAATTATCTTCTAAAGAGCCAATTTATAGCATTGTCTTTATTCATATAAAATCTGCACTCGTAAGGCATCATTTGCTGTACATAGCTTATTACATAATCTATTCCTACTTTGTGCATAGGAGCATCTGTACGTAAGATAGCGAGTTTAGCATGCTCTACTTGATGCTGTTGCATACGAGGAATCCAGTCTAGCATTAGCCAAGCACGAGCAAACATACTGACATAACCCAATTCCATAGCATCTAGTAATAAGCCTGTTGTATTGTAAAGATAAGTAAACTCAAGTACTTTATTCATTGCCTCTTTATATTGCTCATCGGTTATGTCTCCTCGCCATTCTAAAGCTAAAACGCCATCTCTGACAGCTTCTTTATTGCTTGAGGCTTTAGGAATATAACTGATTCTTGCATGAGGAACTTCAAAAAGAACTGTCTTTTCGACAGGCATTTTTACTTCTCTTTTTTCTAATTTTTTTTTGTAAGCACTGTGTGCTTCATCAAACATTTGTTTTTTTGAAGCATACTCTTCTCGGTGTATTGTCTTAAAAGAATGAATCATCATAAGAATAAAAATTATTAAGGGGAAGAAGGAGTTAAAATTAAATCTAAACGTAAAATCATGATATAAAGAAGGTTCAACAAAAAATATAACAATTTTAAGGGGAAAGGGATAAGAATTTATATCTTAAGTTTGATTGAAACTTACTTTCAAACATAGTCAAATATCACTTTCAGATTATTATTTAACTTTTATCAAAAAATAATACTGCAAAATTGATAAAATATTTTGATATTTGCTAAACGATAGTACATTGTGAAACGACTTTTATCGTTTTTTTGTTGTTTTTTTATCTAATTCATAGATAAATTTGAACAATTTTAACTTAATAGGTTATCTTATCGCTTTCATATTTCGTTCTACACGAAACTTGAAAGAGGAAAGTCTGAGCAGCACAGAGCAACATGCTTCCTAACGGGAAGGCTATACAAGTAAATTATAAGTTGTAAGTATAGACGGAAAGTGTTACAGAAAATAACCACCATTTTTATTTTAAAATGGAAAGGGTGAAAAGGTGTGGTAAGAGCGCACCGACAGAAAAGGTAACTTTTTTGGGCGAATAAACCCCATGTGCTGAAAGACCAAATAAGTCTGCGATTGTTTTTTAAAACAGAAAAGTGGCTCGCTGGAGCAGACGGGTAGGTCGTTAGAACTGTTTTGCAAAAAACAGTGTAGATAAATGATAAGACTAGACAGGACTCGGCTTACAGACCTATTTCTACAACTTAATTTTAATGAAAGCCTTCGTTTTATACGGAGGTTTTTATTAAAAAAAACAACCTTACATCTATGTTTGACTTCTTGAAAAAATTCTTTCGGATTGTCTTCAAAATACTTTCTTTTTCGCTTGTTTTTTTCCTCCTATTCTTCAACTATTCTCTTTATTACACTCCAAATTTCATAGAAGATAAAAATGGTCTTTACAATGAAGACCTGTATCATCAACTTCAATTTTTAAAAGAAGAACTACACAAAAAGAATGCAGGTAAACGTATGCAGGATATTTTTCCAGAGGGTTTTATGTTTATCAATTCACTCTATGCGCTTAGTTGGATTAATTTTGTCAAGGAAATACAACCCAATACAGAAATTTATCAAGAAGCAGAAAAAGAAATAAACTGGACTATCAAACAGATTTATTCTAAAGAAGGAAAACGTATTTTTAACAATTCCTTACCCTTAGAATACGGAGCTTTTTATAGTGGTTGGAGTAATTATGTTTTGGGAAAATATCTACTTCTGCAATCTAAAAATAAACTACAATTAGATTCTACACATCTGTCATTGTTCGAAGAAAAATGTAATCAGATTGATTCGGCTACACAAAACTCTGTTTCTCCTTATTTAGAGAGTTATCGTAGCCAAACTTGGGCTGCCGATATGGTAGTCTGTATAGCTTCCTTACAGCTGTATAAGGATATTTTTGAAAATAATAGCAACCAATCATATCATAATAAAATTGCCAAATACGCCCTAACTACTAAAAGTTGGATAGAGAAAGTCAAAGTTCATTTAGATTCGACCACAGGTCTGATTCCTCACTCCTCAGAAGAAAGTCAAGGTTTTACAGATGAAACAGCTCGTGGTTCTTCTCAAAGTCTAATGCTCAATTTTCTTCCAAAAATAGATGCTGATTTTGCTGCATCACAATATAGTATTTATAAAAATTTATTTGTTGAAGAACATGTTGGACTTAATGGAGTCAGAGAATATCCAAAAGGAATAGAAGGTGAAGGCGATATAGATGCTGGTCTGATAGTGTGGGAAATTGGAGGAGCTGCCTCTATTGTAGGTCAGCGAGCTGCTGCTCAAAATAATGATTGGACACTCTACCACGAACTAAGAAATTGTATAGAGACTTTTGGAGCAACTCATACTTTCGACAAACAAAAAAAATATATTTTTGGTCAGCTTGTTATGGTAGATGCCTTTACAGCGTGGAGTAATTCCATCGAAGATTCTAAATCATATCATAAAATGGATAAAAATTGGAGAAAACAAGTACAGTTTTTTTCATTGTTAATTATAATAATTTTACTTTTCTTGAATTATAAATTTTGAGTTTAAATTAGAACAAATGTTTTTAGTAAAAATCACGTATCTAATAGTAATACTACCACAAACAATATCTTATCTATTATTATTTTATTTATGAAAAATAAGCTCCTCCATTTTGCTCCTTATAGTTTTTTACTACTGTGTTCTTACCTAATTATTTTTGGTTCTTGTGCTTCTCAAGAAAATCATTCAGAAACCAAGATAAGTCAAGAAGTTTTGGGGGTAAAAATTTATGATGAGCCTTCAGAAAACCCACAAAAACGTAATCAAAACAAATTAGAAGGTTTACTTATCAAAAAAGCTGATAGTTTTTATTTTGCTAATAATTTTAAGCAAGCCCAAACGCTCTATGAAATGGCATTGAATAACGTTACAGATGAAGAAACAAAAAGCTATTTAATGCAAAAAGTAGCACGAACAAAAGACAAAACAACACAGCAAAAATAAATCACTATTTCAATTTTATGATACGAATAATGGCTAAATTGTCCGTAACTAAATGATTTATTTTCTTTAAATTTCTGATTTTTCTATCTAAAAAGTTATCAAATTCAGAATATTGAGTGTCAAGAAGAAGATAGTCTATAATTTCACTCTCACTTTTTTGTTGATTTTTATTTTCCAAATTTTGAAAAGTAAATATTCCATCTGTACAAATGGATACATCTTCAAAGTCTGGAACAGAAAGTTTTTGATACTGATTTTGATAAAACTTTGCAAAATCTTCTGAAAGATGATATCCTAAATAATCTGGTGTGTTGTCTTGCTCATACTCTGTAAGTTTTCCATCAACACAGATAAGTCCGTCGCCTATTGTGATAAACTCTGCATTATGATTTTTTGTATCAATGAGTCCTAAAATAAGTGTAGAGAGCAGTTCATTTTTATCCAAACCCAATTTATTTTTGACTTCTCTTGTCTGTAAAACAAGTTCTTTCAAAACTGTTTTTAGTTTGACTTTTAAATTTTCTTCTTCGTTTTTAGGTGAAATAAATTCCCCATAAAACATTTCCTTAGCTATTTTTCTAAGAATTTTCCCATACAACATAGAAGCAAAAACAGATTCTGTTCCCATCGTACAACCATCCAAAACAGCAATCAGAATTTCATTAGAACCTATCTGTTCTTGCACTAAAAAATCTTCACAATAATTGGTATGAAACTCTCCAATTTGTAGAGTAGTGTATATTTTCATTGCTTTATTTAAAACTAAACTCCTATAACTTGTTTCAAACGCCTTTCAATTTCTCGCCAATCAGCATTCAAATTAAGTGTTCGTATTTGGATTTTATGTTGTTTGAATTGATAATCTAGGTTGTATTCCTTTTCTATGGTTGGATAAAGCAAAATTCCAGTTGCTGATTTTGTTTTGTTACTGCCATCTTCTTGATTTAGAAGATAACTAAAAAGTTGGTACAGATTTGATGAAAATATTTTTTCTTTACCATAGTTTTCTGCCATTGTATTTTGATAAAACTTTGCATCAATAATAATTTTTTCTGTTTCATTTTCTAAGGAAATGTCAGTTTCCATTCTAGGTAAATATTTATGACTTTCTGAAAAACCAATTTCACTTTGCAGTTCAAAATTATTTTCAAAACCCCATTTTATAATTTCACTCTTTACAGTTGTATATTTTGTCTGTTCTAGCTTATAAAAATTACGGATAAAGGCTTCAAACAAAACATTCATCTTGCGTTTATCTCTTGTAAAATCTGAAAAAGTGTAATTTCCCTGTTCATTTTTATTTTCAGAAGGCAACGTATTTTCATAAATAATCTGACAAACATTCATCACAAAACCATAAAAACGATTATTTCTATGAATTTTGACTTGAGGAAATAGCAGACTTTTAAGTTCTATTTTTTGAATCGTCTTGGGAAGTTTTCTTTGTAGAAAAACAAGTTCTGTCTTTAGTTTTCTATCTAATTTTTGGGTTTTGATAAGCCTTTGAATAGTAGAAAGTAAGATTTGATTTTGAAGAATATCAAAGGAAAACTCATCAAAGCTACACAGCGTTTTTTGCTTTAAAAGTAGATTTTTTTTGAGTGTTTGGCTAGTTTGCAGCTTTCCTTTTATACCACTTATTTCCTGCACATTTTCAATGTAGTTTCTATCCAAACCTCGCTTCAACAGCACTTTTGTAGCATTTATCAAGACCTTTGTAAACAAATCTAAAAGCTCTGTTTTGTCTTCTACATCAATTTTGATGCGCTCGCTTTCCTCTAGCTTATTCCAAGCATAGCAGAGTAGATAATAAATATTTTTTATTGGTATTTTCATAAATGTACTTCAGACATGCTGTCTGAATAAAATCACTTTTAGGTTTTATACTAACAGACTAGAAGTCTGTTTTACGTATTATTTCCATCATCTCCTCCACTTTTTCCAAATTATCAAACCAAATTTCCTCCAACAAAGGACGAATTTCAAACTTTATTACTTGTTCGAACCAATCTTTTTCATCTTGCTTTTCTTTTTCATAATCACAAAAATAACTGTGTCCGATTTGAAAGCCTTCTCCCAAATTCATATCAGAAGCAATTTCTTGATTGATTTTTTGAATAGAACTTGAAATATGATTTGTTAAACCTTGAGAAATACCTTTTTCCATCAAAAAATCCTTAAAACTTTCCCCAAAATCTGGCTTCAAATTTATAAAAGCAAAACGCCTACGAAGTGCATAATCCACCATCGCCAAAGAACGGTCAGCCGTATTCATTGTTCCGATAAGGTAAAGATTTTTAGGAACAAAAAAATTATCATTTTCATCTTCGGAATAGGTCAGCTTGAGCGCAAACTTTTCCTCTCGCTTGTCGGCTTCTATGAGCATCATCAGTTCGCCAAAAATTTTACTTAGATTTCCTCTGTTTATCTCATCAATGATAAAGAAAAAATGACGTTTTGGATGGACTTGTGCTTTTTTACAAAACTCATAAAAAACACCATCTCGTAACTCAAAACCCTCTTTAATAGGACGAAATCCTTGTATAAAATCTTCATAAGAATATGATTGATGAAACTGTACCATTTCAATATTCAGATTATTGGTCTCTCCCATAATCTGATAGGCTATTTTGCGAGCAATAAACGTCTTTCCTACGCCTGCTGCACCTTGCAAGATGATATTTTTCTTTCGCTTCAAAATTTCGACAGTTTCTAAAAACTGTTCTTCGCTAATAAAAGGTTTTTCTTTGTCGTTTTTGAAATTATAAATTGGATTTTGGTTTAATTCTACATTGTTCTCCTCCTGCCTTTCTTCTACTTCTTGATTCTTACCACTTGCATACTTTGCTTGTGTTTGCTTGAACAATAACATTATTTCTTTATCTGTGAGCTGTTTATTCTTACCTATATCTGTTAGTTTCCAAATGCCATGTTTTTCGTTAGAAATATAACCACCTTCTCTCAGATAGTTTCTTGCCCATGCTATGTTATTTTTCACCTTAATTTGTCCACTCTTTAATTTTTTTTCTAATTCTTGAGTAGGAATTTTCATATTATGAATTACCTTCTGTACAACTTCTGATGACTTGCCTTCGCCTCCAATTTCATTCAAGGCTTGCAATAATGGATTTATAAACCTAAGAAATTTCGGACCTTTAATATTTTTCTGCTTTTTTGGTTGGTTAGTTCTTACTTCTATTTCTGAATATTTAGTTTGGTTTAGTTCTTCTACTATATCTATCTCAATAGGTAAATTATATTTCTCAAAAGTCTGAGAGATTTCTGGATATTGCCTAATATATTCTTCCAAAATTATTTTATATTTCTTTGTAGGGCTAAAACTATCATTACGAAATAAACGAATACTATCTCCAAGTCCATTATCGTGATGATTATATTTTTTAGTAGTTATCCACTTTACTCTTCTATATACTGTATTAGGTGTATTGAACATCATATCATCAGTTTTATCAAGTATTTCACTTTCAATAATTCCTATTCCTAAACACGTATTTACTCCTTTCGCTGCAAAAACAATGTCTCCTATTTTAGCTGTTTGGAACAGCCATAAGTTCCATCTTTTATTATGTGTTTTTTCACCAAACCTACTTTTATCTTTCATTATTTCGGCAAGAGAATCATAGTCTGGAAGTACATCTCCTAAAAATTCATGGTTCATACTTATGTAGCCTTGTAGATAAAACTTCCATTGGCTTTCGTCCTGTATAGCAATTTTATAATAACTTCTATTTTTTTCATTGAGTGTAATAATCTCTTGCTTTAAGCTCTGCAAACAACTTACAATTTCTTGGTATGAAGATATATTCTTTAAATCATTTTTATGAGGCTTTTTGAGGTCGCTACCCATCATCTTCCCTGCTTTGGGTTTAGTTTTAAACTCTACAAAAAACTGATAAGCATCTCTATGAGATTCATTTTTTATAGGATACAGACCAAGCCAACAAAAATCACTTCCAAAATTAGCCGAACCTTGAAAATCTACAATATGAAATTTATAGTCTTTTACATCTAGTGTAAGTAGTAAATCTTTTGCAATTTGTTCTAAATAACTTTGTGTTGTTTCTTTTACTTTTCCACGATAGAAAAAGCAATGAAAGATAGTCCATGCCTGTTGCCAATTGGAAAAAATATCACGTTTGGAAAAACCATAATTTTCCATCTCTGTGATGAGTTTCTCTGTAAGATGACTAAAATAGTTTTTATCTTTTTTGCGTATCTTTTCCTTTATTTCCTCAACAACTTCTTTATTTATAGCCTTGCCCTCTAAAGCCAAACGAGCCACCTCTGCACGTAGTAAAACCACAGGTTGAAAGTTACGTTCTTTATCTGCATACTCTTCATAAATGCTTTCTAGCTGACTTTTAGATAAAGTATTGATAGCAGAAAATAGAGCAGTCGGATTTTCCTTATAGTGATGGTATTCTTTAGCAAGATTTATAATGTAGTCAAATTGTTGCTGCATAGTTTTATGAGTATATCTGTATCAAGATTTTAATAATATTTTTATCTAATTTTGATTTTATAAACTTACAAAAAATAGCCAAAACAAACCTATAAAAATGATACTCTACGCAGATAGTGGCTCAACAAAAACGGATTGGGCATTAAAAACTGATGAAGGAAAAATCTTTAGATGGAAATCAGGTGGCTGGAATCCATATTTTCTTACGACAGAACAAATGGTAGAAGAAGGCAAAAACTTTATAAATCAACATTACTTTGAAAACCAAAATGAGTCCACTGATTTTTTAGAACCCTATCTTTGTAAAGTTGAGGAAATTCAGTTTTATGGCGCAGGTTCTTCTACGGAAGCTAATAGAAAAATAGTCTATGAGGCTTTAAAAACTCTCTTTCCACAGGCAAAAAAAATAGAAGTTGCTCACGACCTTTTGGGTGCTGCTCGCTCGGTCTATGATAACTCAAAAGATGAAATGGGAATCATCATGATTTTGGGAACAGGCTCAAATGCGTGTTTGTATGATGGGAAAAATATATTGAAAGAACTGACAAACTTAGGTTTTTGGTTAGGCGATGAAGGAAGTGGAGGCTTTATAGGAAAGCAGTTTGTAATAGACTTTCTTCATGGGGCATTGCCTAATGACATTCACGATTTATTTTATAAGGAATATGGACTGACAAGAGAAAAGGTTTTGAAAAGAGCCTATCAAGAACCAAAACCGAATGAGTTTTTTGCTTCTTTTGTTCCATTTCTTCATAAACACAAAAAACAAAAGTTTATAAGAGAATTTTTGGAATCTTGTTTTGATGAGTTTTTAGATAGAATACGAGTTGAATTTGAAGGCGAAGAACTAAGTTTTTATGCTGTGGGTTCGGTAGGTTACTATTTTGAAGATATTTTAAAAAGGCAAATTGAAGAAATGGGAGGAGAGCTTGTGAGAGTAGTTAAAAGTCCGATTGAGGGGTTGATTGAGAAATAAAACATTACAAAAAAAGCTGTTCAATCATTTCTGTATCTAAGAGCATAAAGATTTTTTTTCCATCTGGAGTATAGTTCGGCTGCCTACAAGCAAAAAGCTCATCAATAAGACTTTGCATCTCTTCATTAGAGAAAAACGTTTTGGCTTGCATAGAGGCACGTTTGGCAAAAGAGCGCAAAATATTCTCTCGCTTCGGAATCTTAACTGTCGTTTGGTTGTATTTAAACTGTTCTAAAAGAGCTTCTAAAATAGATTCTCCCTTTTCTTTGAGCAAATCGGCAGGAAGTCCAATTAAACGAGCTTGTTGCTTTTGTTCTAGTTTTTCATCTATTTCTATGGAAAAGCCTAAACTTTTCAGTTCTGGCAAAACTTCCTTCAAAAGCTCATAATCTACAATAGAAAACGAAAGTGTAGAAGGAAACAGAAGTTGTTGAGAAGTGGCGTTTGCACTTTTTGAAATACTTTTTTCGTAACGCTCGTACAAAATGCGTTCGTGGGCAGCCGAGGCATCAATCAGAATCATTCCCGACTTAGTCGGACTAGCTACAAAACGATTTGCTACCCAAAAAACATGGCGTTTATCACTTTTTTCTAACTTAGATTGTGTAGATTTTAGCTCATTTTCCAGTTCAGATTTAGAAAGGTTATTGGCTGCACTTCGGAACGTAACAGGGTTTTGAGCAAGCTCATCTATTTCATCGATAAAATCTTTTTCCGAACTATCTTTTTCAAACTGTTTGCTTTTAGTTCCTGCGTTTTCTCTCTCTTCTTCATTAAGGTAAATTCTTTCCCAGTTTTTTTGATTATTTTGTTCTCTTTCAGTAGGTTCTGGTCGCTGGTAGTCTTTTAATTCTTTTTTTCTATTAAAAGGCTCACTAATGTAGCTTCCATATTTTCCTTTATTCTCTTCTTTATCGTATCTACCAATAAAATCATCAGACTGAGTATCGTATTTTGAAAAATCTGAAATAAAAGTTCTCGGCTGTTGAGTTGAATCTTCGTTCTTATCATTTCCTTCAGAGTTGTTACTCTCCTTATCATCAACTTTATTAATATACTTTGAAGGGTTCAAAAAATTCGTATCTGTATCAAAATCCAATGGCGCAACTACTTGATGCACACCCAACGCCTGTTTTACGGCTGCCTGTACGACTACATAAACCGTTCTTTCATCATCAAACTTGATTTCTGTTTTGGTAGGATGAACATTTATATCAATTTTCTTTGGGTCAATTTCGATAAACAAAACGTAAAAAGGGTGAGCATCTTTTGGCAAAAGTCCTTCATAAGCCGTCATGACGGCATGGTGTAAATAACCACTTTTTATAAAACGATTATTCACAAAAAAATACTGACTGCCTTTTGTCTTTTTAGCTGCCTGTGGTTTCCCAACATATCCTAGAAGTTTGATGGTTTCTACATCCTCTTGACACGTCAGAAGATTTGACTGATAGCTTTTTCCAAACATTGCCACAATTCGCTTTGCTAGTTTTCCCTCTTTCAAATTATACACCTCTTGCCCATTGTGGTGCATAGAAAAATTGATATGAGGATTTGCCAGCGCAACACGCTCAAATTCTTGTGTAATATGACGAAGCTCTACCGAATTTGATTTTAAAAATTTTCTTCGTGCAGGTGTATTGAAAAATAAATTCTTGACAGCAATAGAACTTCCCTTTTGCGTAGCAGTAGGTTCGTGTTTTTTTACTTCTGAACCTTCAATATAAATATGCGTTCCTATTTCTTGGTCTTCTTGCCTTGTTTTGAGTTCTACTTGTGCTACGGCTGCAATAGAAGCCATTGCCTCACCTCTAAACCCAAATGTTCGAATATTATACAAATCTTCTTGCTCTACAATTTTTGAAGTCGCATGTCTCTCAAAACACATTCTAGCATCCGTTTCTGACATTCCTTTTCCATTATCAATGACTTGGATAAGAGCCTTTCCTGCATCTTGCAAAACCAATTCGATACTTGTTGCTTCTGCATCAACAGAGTTTTCCAGCATTTCTTTTACCACCGAAGCAGGACGCTGAACGACCTCTCCAGCAGCAATCTGATTGGCAAGCGATTCGGGAAGTAAACGGATAATATCTAACATAAAGGAATTATGAATGGTGAGTTTTGAATGATGAATGAGAAACTAAGCTCTTTAATTCTTCATTTTCCATCAATTCAAAGTTCGTCAAATCTAAAGAAGCAAACAAATAAAATACAACAACCAAAAATAAAGTGGTTTCGTTTGATTAAAAGAAACAAAATTTTTAAAGCCATGAAAAACCAAAAATACATCCCTGTCGATTGTGGATTTTACGACAACTTAGAAGCCTTTGCCACCACACGAAAAACAGTCGCCATCAACTATTTAGATACAGAGTATAAAAAGACTATTCAGCAGAACATAAAAGTCAGAGACTTGGAGACTAAAAACGGAGAAGAGTTTATGATTTTTGAAGTAGTAGAAAATACAGAGGCAAAAAACGTAAAAATTCGTTTGGATAGACTTATCGATATTGATGGTATTGAAGTCCCAAGAGATAGCGATTCGTGTAGCATCTAATCACAAACATTTCAAAAAAGCTAGTAAAGCTTTCTGTTCTTCTATATTCAATTTCATAGAATCATTTGGCTGAGCAAAATATTCTAACTTTTCAATACTTCCGTTGTGCAGATACGGAAAAGTTTTGGAGATATGACGCAATGTAGGCGTTTTGAATTTGAGATAATCCTTTGGGTTTTCTGTGATTCTTTGTCTTCCTAACTCTACTCTATCATTTATTTTTGTAGGATTTGTTATCGTATCCAAATGAGCAAAATGAAACTGATAATCTGAAAATAAAGGTGCAGTATGACAAGTGTTGCAGTGGCTTTTGAAAAGTGACTGTCCTTTTAGCTCTAGGTTTGAAAATGTAGCTTTTTCTTGCTTAACGCTATCCCATTTAGAAACAAAACTATATTCTGAATTTATAGAAGGAGAAATAATTGTTCGTTGAAACTGTGCTAAAGCTCTAAAAATAAGTGCATTTGTAATGCTATCTGTTCCAAAAGCATTTTTGAAAAGGTTTGGATAATCTTTATCATTTTGTAATAGGTTAGGCAGTTTTTTCAAATCCATTGCCATTTCGTCTGGGTGTTGGAGTGGGGCAGCAGGGAGCGATTCAAGGTTTTTTATTCCTCCATCCAAGAAAAGTCCGTTTTCTGAATAAACTACATTGATAAGTGTGGGCGTGTTGCGAGGTAGTTTTTTACCTGTTGTTCCTAAGTGGCTTGTTTGTAAGTTATCTGTAAAGTAGAGTTTGGGATTATGACACGTTGCACAAGAAATATTACCGTTTTTAGATAATTTTGTATCAAAGAAAAGCATTTTACCCAGTTCAATTCCTTCTGTTGTCATTGGATTGTGAGATGGATTTTTGGGTAAGGGTGGCATATAAGAAGGCATAGAAACACTATAAATTTCCTTTTTATTGGTGCAAGAAAAAATTAGTAGAGCAAACCAAGAAAGAAAAAAATAATGTCGTATTCGGTTCATAGATTAAATATAAAAAAACATGTTCACATTGTTGGAAGACAAGACGGAGTTACTGGTGACACTATCAAAGCTGGTGATGAAGTCGTGTTTTGTGCTGCCTGTCAGTCTGTTTTTTTGAAAGATAGTTGGGAATATATGAATCGACAGCACTGTAGGCAAACTGAAACACTGGGGTTTGTGCCTGCACCTGTTCCAAATCTGATAGCCAAGAAAAAGGAAGCCAAGCTGATTTTTGAAACATTTAGTACGTTTAAAAATAGAATATTAGGTTTGTTTGCATTTAGTTTAATTATAGCTTCTAGTTGTGGGTGGATTTATTTACTCATATTTACAAATAAGTTCTTACCTAAATTCGAACACTGGGTTACTTTTGCTTTATACATGGTTCTACTTTTCTTGGGTGTATTTGGCTCTATTCATCTTCTTACTTTATTATTTGGAAACAAGCTATTCAAAAAAATAACAGGAGCAGATAAAAGAAGTATCAAAATTTTAGAAAATGGAATAGAACTAAGAAAAGACAAAACCTATTTATTCTACGATATTCAAAAAATAGTTTACACCAAAAATAATATGCAAAACAAACTTACATTGTATCTCAAAAATGGGGAAGTTATTCAGCATAAATGTCCGAAGGATGAATATGAAAAAACTAAAGATTTCTTATTTGGATTAGTTTGGGTAGCTCAATTTGTTCCCACTTCAGTTCATTTGTCTAATGGGCAAGAGTTTGGAATGGCTAAAAGCATAGAAAGAAATTATACAGCACAATTTTCAGTACTTAGAATAGAGAAAAATGCAAAGTCATAAAATTAATATACAAAACCACGTCCATATTATTGGAAGACAAGACGGAGTTACTGGTGACACTATCAAAGCTGATGATGAAGTCGTGTTTTGTGCTGCCTGTCAGTCTGTTTTTTTGAAAGATAGTTGGGAATATATGAATAGAGAACATTGTGGACAGCATAGAACCTTAAGTACTGTTCCTAAGCCTACTGAACAGTTGGTAATGAGAAAAGAAGAAGTTATAATTTATGAACATACAGAAGGACTAGATTATTTTTTCATTAAAATGATAAAAGAAATTATTATGTTTGGAATAACAAACATATATCTAATTTTTGCTAGTATAGTAGTCGTACTTATGTGGATGCTTTTTCCAAGTAATGCCTTCCGAGGACAAAAAACAGAGTTTACCTCATTCTTATCTGTCATTGTCCTTTTTGTTACCTATCTTTTTAAACCTACATGGCCTGAAACATATAGCAAAAAAATAAGAGACTCTAATTTCCTAAACTATCAATCTAGGTTTAAAATGTCAAATATAGGAATAAGCGTTGATAATCACTTATATTACTACAATCAGATAGAGAAAATCACCACCAAAAAACTAGGAAAACAATACAAGTTGCTTATTGAGCTAAAAGATAAAAGTACTCACACAAAATATCTTTCGATAAGAGAATATGAGCAAATTAGACCTATTTATATTGGTCTTGCTTCAGTTGCAAATTCCGTAGATGTTCACTTTCATACGAATAACAGAAGAGAAAGAGGGCTTTTAAGGAGCATACAACAAAAATATGAAGGCAACATTTGGGTCACTGATAATATAATCACTAACTAAGAGATACTAAAAATGAATATTCATCAACTTGATAAACAAAATCACTCCCACGTTATTGGAAGAAAAGATGCTGTTACTGGAGATAAAATAACTGGACAAGATGAAGTGGTATTTTGTAGTGTTTGTCAGTCTGTTTTTTTGAAAGATAGTTGGGAGTATATGAATAGTCAGCATTGTGAACAGTCTGAAACACTAGATTTCATTCCACAGCCTACACCTTCATTCTTTGCAAAGAAACGAGAGAAATTTAGTTTTACTCTGTCTGAACAGGCTTCTAGTGAGAAAATTCAAATTATTATTTCTACTCTTTTAGCAACTTTTTTGATAGTTGGTTTTTCAAAAATTTTTTCAGATAGCTATTTTCTAATTCAGCTATTTTTAGCTGTAGGGATTTCTTTAGGAGTAGGACTTATAGTAAAGACTAATTATTTTAAAGATATACTAGAAAATAAATATTCTAAAATAAAAATCCTTGAAAATGGCATTGAGCTAAGAGGAGAAAAATTTTATCCTTTCTATGAAATGAAAGCTATTGAGTATGTAAATAGCTTTAAAATTACTCAGAAACAAAAGGGTAGCCTAATTCAAGAAGACGTCGTTCCATCAGACAACAGCTTATATATTTTCTTAAAAAATGAACAAATTGTTCATCACAGACTACCCAAATATTCAGAAGATGAAATTAAAAATTTTCTATTTGCCTTAGCTTATGCCACACAGTTTGTAACTCTAAATTTTTATACAGAAGATAAAAAAGAGCTTCATATTGCCCAGCAGATAAAACAGAAATACAAAACACGAGTTTCTCTACTGACAAAACAAACAGAAACCAGTATTTGGAACTAATTAAAACTCATTATAATAGCTTGCAGCTCTAGTATCGCTTTTTATTTTTTGCATGACAAGCATTCCACCTGCCGTCATTTGGTCTATTTTACCTCCATGTTGTGCATCTTTAGGAAGAAAATAGGTATTTTCAGGCACTAATGTCTCTTGTACATAAACTATATTTTGATATAGTTTATGCTTCATGCTCAATCCTTTTTTCGTGTGGTAAGATGGCAGAAAGTCTAACACTTTGTAATCTCTGTTTCGTATAATAAATGAACATGCTCTACGAATAGAAGGCCAATCTGTATCATCAAAGACTATGATTCCTCCATCTCTTAAAATTTTGTCTGATAAAAAGAAATCTACCAAAACGTGGTCAAATGTATGCTCACCATCTATAAATACAAAATCTACTTCTACTTTTTCTCGTTCTAGTTGAGTAATCGCTAAATGCGAAGGCTCTTCAAAGAAGCGAGTAAAATCCATGAAACCAGCTTTTTTTAAGTTCATTATGCCTATGCTTTCCCATACTACTCCTTCATTATTCTGATATGGGTCTATTACATAGTGAGCCGTACGTTCAGTTTTTTCCAAGGCATCACAAATGTAAAGAGACGATGTTCCGTATGCCAAGCCCACTTCTAAACTTCTTTCAGCTTTTATATGGCGAATATACTTTTGAATCAAGTCTCCTTCTTGATATGAAATAGATGTTTTGTCTATATTTATTAAATTGCCATTCTTATCTTCTACTTCACGAGTGGCTATGATTTGCTTTAAAACTGGGTTCATTATTTTTCTAGTTATAAACAGATTAATTTAAGCAAATACAAATATAGTTTTTTTGTAGGTATGTAGCACTGCAAAGCAATATTTCAGTTAAATAAAGGCTATCACAACTGAACTTTTATATATCTCTTTGATTTAAGAGATAAAATATAATGATAACCTTTGCTCATTATCTATTTATTAGCTTTTTCACGCTCTACCACTCCATCCAACCACTTTTCAGCAAGCTCTTGGTTATTAAATTTTGAGCATGGCATTTGGCTATTTTCAACTAAAAGCTCAAACTGGAATTTTAGAAACGAATTTTGTGGCAATACTTCAGCAACTTGTAAAAGTCCTGCATCCACTACTACTTGTTGAGCTTCATTATGTACTGCCATTACTGAAGGAGGATATATTTTAGCTTCTGTAGCATCTGTCAGAAGTGTAAAATTAGGAACTGCTAAGAGCATAGCTTTTCGCCAGTCATTTACATAATTTGAAATAACATCTTGATTTTGCCAAAAACCTCTGATAGCAAGGTAAAAACGGTTTTTCTTATAAGAATATGAAATAGCGTAATAGTCTGTGTTAGCGACAACTTCTACATCAGCGAGTTGCTTTGCAGCTTGATTTGATAAGGTTTGCATAAGATTAAAAAATATAGATTAAAAAATTTATAAACGAAGAGAACTAAAAATTTCTTTCTTGAAAAATGAACTTTTTATATCAAAAAGTACAGTAAAGAAGGTTCTCTTTTTCTATTAACGAAAAAAAAAAGAAATAGTTTTTTTACTATTTCTTTTCATATAATTACTTATTGATATTAAATTTTTGCTTCAATTCAGATAGTTGCTTTTCCTTTGCCTTACGCAACTTTCCATCTAGCTCCTCAATCCATTTTACTTGGCTATACTTTCCGTCGGGGTGTGCTGCTGTATAGTTTTGAAACTCCAGTCCCTGCTCGTCGAAAATATCTTTATACATATCTTCCAAAATAACGAAATTTTCAGCTACATTTTGTTTCAGTTCTGCCATTCCTTCCCACTCAGGCATAATAATCGCTTCCAAACCTTGAATATCTTTAAAAGATACGGTAGCAGCTTGTCCACTTGCTTTTGCAGCATTTATTTCAGCTTCAAATTCTCTAAAGGCAGCCTCATCAATAAAAAAGCCTTCATCTATTTCATCTGTAATTACAAAACCAATAACGGCATCATTACTTGCTAGTTTTCGAAGCATCAGTTCTTGTTTCCAACCATTTACTTTTTCAGCTTCTTTTTTGTTCATTGAAGCCCAAGGCTTACCATAATAGTTTTCCCAAAGTGTAGAATCAGTTGGGTTTTCTGTTAGTTGTTGCCAAATAGCAGACTTTCCCATTGGGTCTTCTACAAAATCGTCTTGTGCTTGGGCAGATGCTGCCCCCAGTACAAACAAAAATAAAATAAAAAATAATTTGATACTGTTTTTTATGAGTACGTTGTTATTTTTTTCAAAAAATAGTACAGAAAAATGATGAATGAGATAAGTTATCATATTAAACTTTGGGAGTGGAATTGCTTTTGGAGTGACGAGTTGTGAAGTATTTATATTATCGTAAACAGATTGATTCATAGAAAGTTAGCTTTTTTAGAGTGGTTTTTTCAGTTAAGAACGATAAATTTAAAAATTGGTTCTTTCTTTTGGAAAATCAAACATGCAAATGTGCATATTTTGATTCTAAATTTCAAATAAAAACGCAACAACAATACCAATACATTCAAAAAAAATAGGTTTTATACTACAATTTATCTATCGAAGGTATGGATTATATCGCAAAATAGAGAAAATACAGAAAAATCGTATTTTTGTAAAAATAACCTAAACTAGAAACTTCAATAATCTATATTATATATGTCTTCAGCTATTTTGAAAACCAATAAAGAAACTGCTCCTACTCATTTTGGTAAAATTACGCCTCAAATTCTTCAAGAACTTGAAAATATAGTAGGAAAAGAATATATTTTTACTGACGACAAAAACCGAGATACATATTCAAGAGACCATACAGAAGACTATTCTTTCTTACCAGACGTTGTCTTGAAGCCACGCACACCAGAAGAAATTAGTCAGATTATGAAAATCTGCAATGAACATGTTTTGCCTGTTACGCCTCGTGGGGGAGGAACTAGCCTAAGTGGGGGAGCTTTGCCGACCAACCATGGTGTAGTTATTTCAATGGAACGTTTCAATGAAATTATAGAAATTGATACCTTAAATTTACAAGCTACTGTCGAAACAGGCGTAATTACAGAAGTTTTTCAAAATGCTGTCAAGGAAAAAAATCTTTTTTATCCACCCGACCCAGCAAGTAAAGGTAGTTGTTTTATTGGTGGTAATGTTTCTCACAACTCTGGAGGTCCAAAGGCTGTAAAATATGGCGTTACTCGTGATTATGTTCTGAATTTGGAAGTTGTTTTGCCTACTGGAGAAATCATTTGGACAGGTGCAAATGTCTTGAAAAACTCTACTGGCTATAATCTAACCCAACTTATTACAGGAAGCGAGGGAACTTTAGGAATTGTTACCAAAATCGTTTTCAAACTTCGTCCTTATCCTCATAAAAATATTGCTTTGCTTGTGCCTTTTGAGAGTAATGAGGAAGCGTGTAGAGCCATTTCTGCCATTTATATTGCTGGAATTACACCTTCTGGAATGGAATTTATGGAAAGAGAAGCCATTGAGCGAACTATGTTTTATTTGGAAGACAAAATGAACCAAAAGACCAATATAGATTTACCAGATAATATTCAAGCACATTTAATCATAGAATTAGACGGCAACAATGAAGAATCTATGATGCAAGACGCTGAAAAAATCGTCGAAACGCTTGAAAATGGCTTTAAAATAGGAGAAATTTTGTTTGCCGATTCGGAAGCTCAAAAAGAAGAACTTTGGAGACTTCGCAAAAATATTTCTCCTGCCGTAAATGCTTATTCACTCACGAAAGCAGAAGATGTTGTAGTCCCTCGTGGAAATTTGCCAGAGCTTATTACTTCTATCAAAAAAATTGGAAATGAATATGGATTCCGTTCAGTGTGTTTTGGACATGTAGGTGATGGCAATTTGCATGTCAATGTTTTGAAAGAACAAATTTCAGATGAAGACTGGAATACAAAAGTAGTAGAAGGCATTGGAGAAATTTTTAAAGAAGTAGTTCGTTTGGGAGGGATGCTCTCTGGCGAACACGGAATAGGCATCGCCAAACGCCCTTATATGCCTATTGCACTAGGCGATGTAAACCTTCGTCTGATGAGAGAAATCAAAAAAGTATTTGACCCTAATGGAATATTAAATGCAGGCAAGATATTTTAACCCTGCGTTACATTTAACACAAAACAAGGAACTTCCACGAATAAAATTTTGTATTTTGATAAAAATTTAGGTTATTGTGCGTTGTTTTAAAGGTTATTAAGGCTTTTAAAGCAACTCTGAATCACTCAAATTTATTTATCAATTAACTCTAATTTAATTTATTCTTATGGATCAACAATCAGCAGAAATCATTGGAACACTATTCGGTGGTGTTTTTGGAATTATCTACCTAGTTATTATTATTGCCGTAGTAGTTGCTCAATGGAAAATCTTTGAAAAAGCAGGAAAACCAGGGTGGGCATCAATTATTCCAATATATAATTTAATTGTATTTTTAGAAATTATAAATCGTCCTATTTGGTGGATTGTATTTTTCTTAATACCTGTAGTTAATATTATTTTTGCTTTAGTTTTTTTAGTCATATCAGGTTTAGATTTAGCAAAAGTCTTTGGTAAAGACACTGGCTTTGCCATTGGTCTTATTCTCTTACCTGTTGTATTTTATATGATTCTTGGTTTTAGTGATGCTCAATATCAAGGAGCAGGAGGAGCAAAATCTTATGACGACGGAATTTTAGACAGAGGATAATTTTTTCTTTAAGACATACTAGAAACTTCTTAGGTCAGTTTTGATTCTGATTTAAGAAGTTTTTTTTGTATCTTCTGTTTTATAAAAAAGTTGTTTAAGAATAGACAAATAACCGTCGTTGAGGCTCAAAATACAGCCGTCAACGAGGATAAATTACCCTAAACGACGGTTTTAAACCTCGTTTACGGTTGAAAAAATACATTCTTAAACAACTTCAAAAACTACTTCCTACTCAAATACATTATGCTCAACCTAATAGCTTCTTCTTTTGGTGGAGATTTGCCTGTTGAATTAATTTCGCAATTTCTTCCTACCTATCTAATAGTAATGTTTTTATATTATGTTGTGCCTTTTCTTTGTTTATGGAAAGTTTTTGATAAAGCAGGCAAAACCCCTTGGCTCGCACTTATTCCTATTATTAACTTTATTATTGTATTGGAAATCATCGAAAAACCAAAACAATGGATTATATTTTTATTTTTTCCTATTGTAAATTATGTTTTTCATTTTATAGTGTATATTCAACTTGCCAAAAAATTTCAAAAAAATGCAGGTTTTGGAGTCGGAATGACACTTTTACCTTTTGTCTTCTTACCAATATTGGCGTTTGGAGACGCACAGCTTGAAGGACGTAAAGAAATATTTTATGATGATAAGGTTTTAGATAGAGGTTAGTTTTTATATCATTACACCCCAAAAACTTCTCAAGACTAGATAGATAGTTTTGAGAAGTTTCTTTGTGTCTTAATTTTTGTCCATTTAGTTTTTCGTATCTTTGTTCGCTATTCTGAACATCAAAAAAAAAACTTAAGTAAATGGATAATTTGAAACTGATAACCGAAAGTTATATAACTTATTAATTTTCAATCATTTATCAAGATTTATAATGTAAAATAAATTTGCTCAATTACTTAACAACAACATAGGATAGATTTAGATACTTCACTATAAATTTATGTGGTAATACAGAATTATCCATTATCCATTCTAAACCTTTAGCTCAGCGAAGCTAATTGTCAATTTATATTAAATGGCTCAAAATTCACAAACCAACACATCAACACTTTTTAAACGTATTATTGGAAATATATCTGGAGGAGACAATCAAACTCTTTTGGTTTGTATTGGTGGTTTGCATGGCAACGAACAAGCAGGTTACAATGCGTTGGAGTATCTTTCCAAAAACTTAGACAAAAGACTCTTCAATGGTCATTTTGTAGCTATTGGAGGAAACTTAGAAGCTCTAAAAGCACAGAAACGCTATCTACAAACCGACCTTAACCGAATTTGGCTCAATGACTTGATAGACAATATTCCGACTGATTCGGAGGTTGCAGAATATGAAGAATTGCGTCAGCTTATTGAAGTTTTGCGTGTAATTCCTCACGATACATATAAAAGACGCATCTTGATAGATTTACACACTACATCTGCACCAAATGGAGCTTTTGTAGTACGTACTACCACCACAGACGATACACTAGCAAAGCTTCTAGAAGTGCCTATTATTTTTGGTTTAGATAAAAAACTGGAAGGAACAGCCATGACCTATATGGAACAATGGGATTATGAAACTTTTGCTTTCGAAGGAGGAACAATAGGCAAAGAAAACTCTGCTAACAATCTGATTACTGGAGTTTGGCGTATCATGCAAGCACTGCAAATGACAACACAACCTATTCCCAACTTAGAACATACTTTGGGAGAGACAATTCAAAATGGAGTTCCAAGTACGCTGAGTTGTGAGTATATTCATAAAGTACCACAAGGTTCAGTATTTAAAATGCTAGAGGGCTTTGGAAATTTTGATAGCATAGAAAAAGGACAACTTCTCGCTCATCAGGATGGAAAAGAAATTCGTTCTCCTTACAATGGATATATTCTGATGCCTTTGTATCAAGACGAAGGAAATGATGGCTTTTTTGTTGTGAAATAATCCTAAAAACCTAATATCGATTGTAATTTAAAAGCTAAAAAAGATACTACTTTAAAGTAGTAACAAACTTAATCTTTGGAACAACATTCATGAAACATATATTTGCACTCTTTATTCTCTCCATTATTGCCATATTTGTTATGGCAGCCACACAGTTTATTGGACTAGGAGTATTATCTATTTCTTTGGGAATATCTCCTGTAGAAGTAGCTTCTAGGTTACAAAACATAAATCAATATCCAGAGCTTCGTACACCTATTTTACTATTGCAGGGAGCAACACAGTTCTTTAGCTTTTTTGCTGTCGCCATCTTTTTTGCAAAATTTGTTTACAAATACAACCAAGCAAATAGTGATAGTGGAGCAGTTCACGTAATGAATCCAAAACTAGCACAGCATTTTTTAGAAGAGCCTCTATTACAACGCTATAAAACTCCTGCACTTATTTTTTTAGTTGTTATTGTACTTGCTATTGTTGCTTTTCCAGCAGTTTGGGTAACAGGCGCACTAAATGGAGCAGTAGATTTTCCAGAGGCTCTACAAGGTTTGGAAAATTGGATGAGAGAAAAAGAAGACCAAAACCAAGTTCTTACTCTTTTTATGATTGATTTTGCTAGTCCTTTTCAAGCCTTATTAGGTTTTGTAGTCATTGCAGTACTTGCAGGTCTGTGTGAAGAAGTCTTTTTTAGAGGGGTAATGCAACCCATTTTCCAAAACCTTACAAAAAATAAACATGTAGCTGTATGGATAACGGCTATTATTTTTAGTGCTATTCATTTTCAATTCTATGGCTTTATTCCTCGTATGCTTTTAGGAGCTTTGTTTGGTTACTTGTACATTTATACCAATAATATCACAGTTCCTATTTGGGCGCATATTTTAAACAATGGTCTGACCTTGATAATGACTTTGTTTGTTGGTAAAGACATGCTCAATACTCCAACACTAGCAACAAGCGATTTACTGACTATGATTCAACTAGGAATTTTGAGCTTGCTACTTTGTATAGGAATTTTGAAATTTATCAAAAATACGATGCAAAAAGTAGCCTCTCAGAATATGAAATAATTACATTAAATCATAAAGTTTCAATCAAAATTGAAAGCCAAATCTTTTGGCTTTTTTTTTGATTTAGGTAAGATAGCTACTTTTCAAACTAGATTTCTTTACTTATCCATATCTTACCTATGAAAAATTACATTAGGAACATAAAGTTCTCTCGTCTCTATCAACTCTTCCTGTTGGTTTTCTTTTTGAGTTGGTCTGCCCCTGTTTTTTCTCAATCTCTTTATGAGATTCAATTTTCTTCTGGTAGCACAAAATATAAAGCCTTTTTAGTCTATTTCAATGAAGACGATGCCTACATGCGTATTGCTTACAACTACAATGGCAAATATAATGTGGTAGAAGTAGATTATACGTCTGTTTCTGGAAAAGAAGACGGTTACAATTATTTTGTAATGCAAGGCGAAAATCCTCGTTTTATTACAGATAATACGGGTTCAAGAGCAAATCGCCAAACCTATAACCCTGACCATTTTGTGTGGGTATGGGACGAAACAACCAAAGGAGAAAAACCATTTGTTACTGACGACCCTAATTTTAGTGAAGAATCTTTAAAACGAGTAGATTCTTATAAAGAACTAAAAGTTTCTGAACTTACAGATGCATATCTCAATGAGTTTTTTGGAAAAACTGAAGAAGATTATTTAGCTTTTCAAGGAATGCGTGATAATGAACTAGAAACTCATGTGGCACAAGAGCATTATGAAAACAATACTGTACAGCAACAACAACAAGAAGCTAATTATGGCGCAGCAAAAATGCACTTGGTAATGCTTGTAAATAGTAGCATTGGAGATATTGGCGCAAGCTGTGAGACAGACAGCAGAAACATGTCTAAAGAGTTTGAAGATATTGCAGCAGCTTTGAAGGTAGATTTTAGAAAATATGAAATCAAAGGAAGTAGTTTTACTAAAGAAAATGCAACGAGAGTACTAAATGGACTAAATCCAGGAAGTAACGATATTGTAGTTTTTTATTATAGTGGACATGGTTTTCGTTGGTCTGACCAAACAGATGCTTACCCTCAAATGGATATTCGTGCATCTCCTTACACAAAAATATCGGCAGAAACAACCATGTCAGTATCTTCGGTCTATAACCTCTTAGATAAAAAAGGAGCAAGATTAAATATTGTCATTACAGACTGCTGTAACTCTGATATTGGCGTAAATAAAATGACTGAAACGAGCTTTTTGGCGGGTCGTTCTTACCAAACTCCTCATATAGAAAAATTACAAAAGCTATTTTTAGCCACAAAAGGAAATCTGATTGTTACTTCTTCTAGTGCAGGACAGGTTTCGTGGTCAAATAGTGTCAATGGAGGTTTCTTTACACTTAGTTTTTTACAAGCATTTCACGAAGAGATTAGCTACCTCAAAACTCAAGAACCATCTTGGGAAAATATTTTGAGAAAGTCTCATAGCAATACTGTAAACAAAACAGATGAAGGCTGTAGAAATTGTACTACTCAAAACCCTGTATATTATACCAAAATTAGTAAGCGATAACATTCAATTAGCCTATAAAATCTGTATTTGTAAAAGATACAGATTTTATAGTTTTAACTTATTTCTATGAACCCATTACTAAAGAAAAATACACTATTTAATTTTTATATAATTACTTTTTCAGTAAGTTTTTTCTTATCTGCATTGAGTAGTTGTAAAGAAAAAGACCTACGAACAATGGAACAAATTGTAAAAAGCTCTAAAGAAACAGAGTTATTTTTTGTATCAGATACACCTACTAATCCATCAGAGCAAATTGCAGATAAAATATATTTGTGTGATTACGAAGTCTCATCTAAAATTTCTATATCAAAACAGCAATCGGATAGTCTTAAATTAGCCCTTTTAGACACCACAAACTATATTTATGATATGGAAAAAAAATGTATGATGATGCCTAAGTATGCTATGCGATTTCAAACTAAAAAGGATACCTTAGATATTGTTTTTTCAGACAACCCATGTGCTAAAGCGATTGCTAATAGCTCTCACATTAAAAATCTTGTAGATAAAGATAAAAAAGAAGGAGTTTTCTATGTAGATTTGACAGAAAAGAATAGCATCATCAAAACTATTGAAGAGATACTCGCCGTATCAGAATGAGTTTTTACCTCTCAAAACAAGCCTATTCATAAATAATGGCTTAATGTTTGTCAAATTCCAAGTAATCAATTATATTGTTTTTAATTAAAGGATTTACTCTATTTTTTTCAAATCAACAAAATAGAGCTTCTAAACAACAAATTCTGACTACAAACTTGGTGTCTTATTGTTTGTTCAAATACCCAAGATTACGATATATCAAATTATTTTATCTCTCAAAACTAATATATTTTTAAGTCTTTTATACGTACTTTCTATGAATAATATTTTACGTTATTTCGCTTTCAGTTTTGCCTGTATAGCTTCTATGGCAACTACATTTTCTGCTTCTGCTCAAAAGGAAATAGACAATCCTATCATTGCAGGAACAAATAGTGAATATATTACTATTTCTAAAATTACGACTTCTCCTGACAGCACTGTTTTTCAAATGGAACTAACATGTTATGAAGGGCTAGAATATACACTTCACGAAAAAGGTTCAATTCACGCTTATAAAATGCTAGTGGGAGACAAAACATATTCTTTACTGAGAGTCAATGGAATCGAACCAGGAGTAGTTCAGTGTAATATGATGAGTGTACAATACTTTCATTTAGTCTTTGAAGCATTACCAGAAAATGCTGAAGTAATTACACTTAGAGAGGGAGATGGTAGCGAATCTGATTTATTTTTTGATAATGTTTTATTGGCAAGTTTGGAAGATGCCACAGAAAAAGCAAAAGCTGGAGAATCTAAATATCAGAAATTTTTGGCAAAGCATTATGAACAACAGTATGATTACGAAAGCGCACAAGAATATTTGAACATGTACATAGACCAAGTGGTAAAAGAAGAAGGCACACAATCAAAGGAATATTTGGATGCACTAAGTAGTCAGATTCAACTTAACTTAAATATTGGAAATTATATAGAAGCAGAAGAAATCTCACTACAAACCATTGAAGCTGTTGGTGTAGATAACCCAGAGGTTGCAAATATTTTATATACATTAGGTGATGTGTACCAAGTTTTGGGCAAGCATGAAGACGCTGTGGAGAACTATATACAATATTTACGTACTATGGAAAAAGGAGACCAACTCAAAAGTGCTACCTATTCTATGGTTAATAACTTAGTGATGTACTCTTGGGCAAGCATGACAGACACATTAGACCGTCAGCCTTTAGCAGTAGGAGTTGCTGTAAACCCTTCAAAAATAGAAGAAGGTACAGCTCAAATGCGTATTTATGCTGTTGGAGCAACAGAATATATGGTTTCAGATAGTGAAGAGTTTAAGGGTAGTAAATGGAATACTTACGAACCTGCTCTTATGACAGAAAAAAAGCTAAAAGCAGATACCAAAACACTTTATGTACGTTTCAAGGATAATAAGAATAGACTTTCAGACCCATTTGCTGTCAAGATACACTCTGAAGAATAGTAAAAGGAGTTAGCTTTCTTTCAATAAATAGATACTTTTAAAAGGCTTTTTGATGTTTTCGAAAAGCCTTTTATTATATTTGTAATATATCAAAGATTATAAACAAATTTTAATACGAAACTAACAGCATCAAATTAGGTAGAGTTTTTGTCTATGATATAATTATTACCCTTCAGCAAGTATATTAAAATTAATACTTTAGGATTAGAAATCTAGCCCTAAGTATTATTTAACATAAGTATATTGAAACCAAATTTAATTTTATGATAACACGTAAACGACTATCACAAAAGCTATATAAAAGCTATTTTTTTCTAGCCTTTATATGTAGTTCATTTTTTATTACTTCTACTTTAGTTCAAGCACAAAGTGATACAACAAATGTAGATGATATGCATACCTTACCAAAGTCAAATAAAGGTGAAGGTCTTGATGAATATGTAATTGCAGAGCAGCTACGCATGACACAAAAATATCCTAAGGCGATTGCTTTTTACGACCAAGCCATAGCTAAAGAGCCTAACAACTTAGAATATCTTTACAATAAGTGTATGTGTTATTATGAAGGACGCAACTTTGCTGCTGCAGAGCCTTGCTTTCAATCTGTTTTAGAAAAAAAGGCTAACTATATTCCTGCTTATGAGATGTTAGCCAATACATACAAACAAAAGAAAGAATATGACAATGCTGTCAGTATGTATGACAAAATTATTAGCATTGCAGAAGATGATGGTGAAAAATTTGCGTATCAGTTTCGTACTATCGACCTTCTTTTCAGAACAGGAAACGTAGAAAAAGCTGGAAAATACATCAAGAGTGCTAATGAGCTATTCCCTGGAATGCCAGACTTATTTTATCTGCAAGCTCGTTATGAGAATACAGTAGGAAATAATGAGAAGGCATTGGAGCTTATGACTCAACTTATGGAAATTACAGGAGGAGAAACAGGAATCGGTTATGACAAAGACTTTTACGAATTAGGTTATACGCATTTTAAACTAGGAAATTATGCAGAGGCAGAACGTGCTTTTAGTAAAATAACCAAAGGAAGTCAGTTTGCAGCTCGTGCAAACGAATTTAGTCCAGAGTTTTTGATGAAAGTTGCTAATGGATACTCTAAAGTTTATGAGTTTAACGATGCCAGACAACTGTTAGAAAAAGTAATTGCTATGAGAGACCCTTTTCCAGATGCACAAGAGTTGAAGTCATATATAGAAAACAAAGCAGACAAAGATACGCTCTTACAAAAGTTAAACTTTCGTTTGGAGATGAACGAGAAAGCACGTTCAGGAAAACTAGAGGGCGACCAAGACCCTAGAAAGTTTATGCTCAACACACCTCAAAAACTAGAAATTTATGGTAAACTAACTAAGGTTTATTTAGAATTAGCGAACTACGACGATGCCCTAGAGTATTCTCGCCAATATACGGCGATTGACCCTAGAAACCCTCTTATTTTGTTTTATCAAGCACTTGCCTTGCAAAAAGTAGGAGATGAGGTAGAGGCAGAATCATTACTTTTAGCTATTAGTAGTACGCCTCAAATCAATAGAAATGCCCGTGCTATGGCCGCTTTTGCACTTGGTATTTTTCAGCACAGAGGCAAACAGTATGCACTAGCTGTTAAAAACCTAAAAAAAGCTGCTATTTTGAGTCCAGCTTTCGGACCAGCTTCTAAATATGAAATTGCTAGTATTTCTGTAGAAGACCCAGATAGTGCTATGGACGAAGACATGGAAGAAGAAGTAGAAGAATAATTATTGTTTTCTATTTTATAAAGAAAGCCATTCAATTATATAAAAAATTGAATGGCTTTTTTGTGTATATCTTTTCACAAATTAGCTTGGTACAGCGATTATTCATCTTCTTTTCTAGCATTAGTTAAAGGTTTTCTACGAAACTTCATTAACATCAACTTATTTCCTACAATCCCAAATTTGTAAACAGTGTTCTTTACTGTATTTTGTGTAAAATTGCTGTATTGGTAGTTTAAGGAATCTCCTGTAATATCTTCACCTGTTTCCCAACCGTAAAAAGAATAATACTCTACTGAAGTAGCTTGCTCATTATACTCAAACTGATGATGTGTTTCTGTAGTATCTGTTCCTTCTATCATATAAGCTGTTGCACGAAGATAAATATTTCCATCATGCAAAAATACTCTGTCCACTTCATACTCATCATCGCTATTGGTAAGTTGCAAGACCCATCCTAATTGTCCTTGATTATTATATTTTGCTAAAAAAATATCATCTTTCTTACCACTGCGAACCTCTATATTATCAAACACAGGAGCATATTTGAATGTACCTCCTAAAAAAATATTTCCCTCATCATCTATTGCCATGTCGGAGGTTTTTACTTCCCCCCTTCCATTTTTGTTCATCTTATTGATAATTGTAAACCACTCTAATTGGTCGCTACTATTATATTTGGATAAATAACTATTATAGTAGCGAGTAGGGTTGTTGATGATTGTAGTATCTATTTTAACTTTATCCTTGTAAGCCTCAGATAAATACAGATTATGCTGCCTGTCTGTTTGAGGAAGAGAATACTCTGTTTTGTCTTCTGTCTTGACCCATAAAACTGTCCCATTTTTATCATAATTAGCCACATATCCTCCTGCTTTTTTATCTACTTTTATTCTATCAAAATAAGTAGAGTCTTCAAAATGTCCAGACAAAATAACACCTCCTTCTGCTGAACTTCGTATTGCTCCTACATAATCATCTCCAATGCCTCCAGCCTGTTTTTTCCAAAGTAGCTTTCCATTTGTATCAAACTTTAGAAGGAAAACATCTGTACCTCCTTTGCTCTGTAAGTTTGTTTGCTGATTTATGTTTATTTCTTCTGAGAATGTTCCTGCCAAATATACATTTTCTACCGAATCAATGATTATTAAAGGAGCTGTGCGCTGATTTTCAAAAAAATTTCCTATAATATCTACAATCCATTTTCTATCATAAGGAGGAGCTTTCTCTTCTTCTACTTCATCTTGCGTTCCACTTGCTTCATTGGTTTGTGCTGGTAGCGTAAAAGGATAGAAAAAGATAGCTAGAAAAAATATATAACTAAGGGTAAATGTTTTCATAATTTTTGATTTATCCTAACTTTAGGGTAGCTGATTACAGAAAGGGTATATTTTTATTTTGCCAAAACAGCATTTGGGGTTATATCTATACCAAAGATAAAAAAAATGATTGTCTAAATGAAAAGTGATAAACCATAGAATAACAAGCAGAAATATTTTTTAATAAACTACTACAACTTATCATATACGCATTATTTGTTGGCTGATTCGTGCCCAACAAAAAAACAACCTCACTTTTAGTTTAAAAATGAGGTTGTTTGTTCTATTTGACTTTTCACTTTATTTGTTGTTCTAATGCCATAAAGTGAGTTATACTGTCTGTGTATAGAGGAAATATTTTAATCTTACACTTATAAGGAGTTTTATCTTTTTTGTAATTGATGATTGAAGTTTCAAAAGGTTGTCCTTCTCTAAGCCTGTTCTGTATGTTTGCTTTTGTTTTGTTAGATGTTCTGTTGCCCTGCAAAAAATTAGGGTGTTTGCCTGTCGCAAACTTTCTTGAATAGCCTGTCATTTTTGTAAAGCCATTATTTACCCACATGATTTTTTCTAGCACATCCGTAATTATAATAGCTTCAAAATCGTTGGCAGAAAATATTTCTTCGAAATTATTTTTCCATTTGAATTTCTTAGCAAACGATTTTACTTTATCTATATCTACATTTTGACTCAAAATGGCTTCTTGATGCATCAGACTAAAAACATCTCTACTTAAAAGAGGAAAAACTGATAATTTACTTTGCTCAAAAATACTTGCATTGATAGTGTTTTTACTAGATTTTAGTAGTGATAAATAGACATCTAAACACATCATATCAGAAAGGTTATCGTTCATAACATTGTAGTTTGAGAAGTAATAAAAAAATAAGACCTTGTTTAAAATATCTGATTTGAAAAATCATTTTAAACAAGGTCTGATAGGCAAAATATTTTAGTTATTGATTTTCAAAACTGCCATAAATGCCTCCTGTGGAACTTCTACTGAACCAATTTGACGCATACGTTTCTTACCTTTTTTCTGCTTTTCTAGTAGTTTACGCTTACGAGAAATATCACCACCATAACATTTTGCAATTACGTTCTTACGAAGTGCTGAAATGGTTTCTCTTGCAATTACTTTTGCTCCAATAGCTGCTTGAATAGCAATTTCGAACTGCTGACGAGGAAGAAGTGATTTTAAGTTTTCACAAAGACGCTTACCCCACTCATACGCTTTATCTCTGTGTACGATGGCAGAAAGTGCATCGACAGGTTCTCCATTGAGCATCACATCTAGCTTTACCATGTCAGATTTACGAAGTTCAATTAGTTCGTAATCAAATGAAGCATATCCACGAGAAACTGTTTTTAGCCTATCATAAAAATCAAATACAATCTCTGCAAGTGGCATTTCAAAAATCATCTCTACACGGTCTGTTGTGAGGTAAGACTGATTCATCAAAATTCCACGTTTTTCCATACAGAGTTTAATTACAGCACCAATGTAATCAGCTTTTGTAATAATGGAAGCTCTAATAAATGGCTCTTCTACAAAGTCCAATACTCCTGGTTCTGGCATTTCAGATGGCGCACTTACAAAATAAGTTTCTTTACGCTTCGTAGTAACTTGGAATTTCACAGAAGGAACAGTCATAATAACTGTCATGTCAAACTCTCTTTCCAAACGCTCTTGTATGATTTCCATGTGAAGCATTCCTAAGAATCCACAACGGAAACCAAAGCCCAAGGCTGCCGATGTTTCAGGCTCCCAAATTAGGGCAGAGTCGTTGAGTTGAAGTTTTTCCATAGAAGTGCGAAGCTCTTCAAACTC
Organism: Bernardetia sp.; assembly: GCF_020630935.1. Classification (NCBI taxonomy): domain Bacteria; kingdom Pseudomonadati; phylum Bacteroidota; class Cytophagia; order Cytophagales; family Bernardetiaceae; genus Bernardetia; species Bernardetia sp. The sequence goes on along the minus strand of NZ_JAHDIG010000002.1, from coordinate 65,083 downwards.
TGTTGTATCCACAGGATAAATTCCTGCAAAAACCATTGGCTTAACATTCTCAAAACCTTCAATCATTTTCTTACAAGGCTTCTCCACATGTGTAATCGTATCTCCGACTTTTACCTCCTTAGCTTGCTTGATTCCAGAGATAAGATACCCTACATTTCCAGCCGAAATTTCCTTTCTAGGCTCTTGTTCTAGCTTCAAAACACCAATTTCATCGGCTTCATATTCTCTGCCAGTCGCCATAAATTTTACTTTATCGCCTTTCTTTATCTTACCATTCATCACTCTAAAAATAACCTCAATTCCTCTGTATGTATTAAATTCAGAATCAAAGATAAGAGCTTGGAGTTCTTCATCTGGATTTCCCACAGGAGGAGAAATACGTTTTACAATCGCATCTAAAATTTCATCTATTCCTATTCCTTCTTTTGCTGACGCTGAAATAATATCTTCACGCTCACAGTCAATCAAATTCATAATCTCATCTGCCACCACTTCTGGCTGTGCACTTGGCAAATCAATCTTGTTCATTACTGGAATGATAGTCAAGTCATTTCCTAATGCTAAGTAAAGATTTGAAATCGTCTGTGCTTCAATACCTTGCGCTGCATCTACGATAAGCAATGCACCCTCACAGGCAGCAATAGAACGAGAAACTTCGTACGAAAAATCTACGTGACCAGGAGTGTCAATCAAGTTGAGGATATACTCTTCCTTTGTCTTTGGGTCAATATAATTCATTTGGATAGCGTGGCTTTTTATTGTAATTCCACGCTCACGTTCCAAATCCATATCGTCCAAAACTTGCGCCTGCATTTGACGTTCAGTAATGGTATTGGTGGTTTGGAGAAGACGGTCGGCAAGCGTACTTTTTCCGTGGTCTATGTGTGCAATGATGCAAAAGTTTCTAATATTTTTCATATATCGTTCTATGTAGCCCATTTTTTAGAATGGGTAATTTGTTTTATGCTTTTCTAAATGTGATGGTTTGCTGCCCTGCTTTTCGCTCTGAAATTAATTAACAAAAATACAAATAAAGATTCAGATTTGAAATAATTTGATGAAGGAGAATGTTTTGAAATGTTGTGAGTGAGTGAAAATATAGGCTCTTTTTTTATTTTTCTATGTATATTGTTTTTGATGATTAGAATAATCAAAACAAATAGAGTTCTGAATATATGTAAACCGTCGTTTAGGCTTATAGCCGTAAACGAGGATTTAATAACCCTAAACAACGGCTTCACGCCTCGTTTAGGGTTATATCCAAACTCTAAAAACTACTTTCTTTACTATGAAACCAAATTCCATTCACCGACTGATTGATGAGCTTCTTGATAGGCTTGCTGTTTATCGAAAAGAACACGTTATTTCATCTCATATTTCATACAAGTATGAATTAGAAAAGAGAATTGAAGATTTAGAAACTAAAATCAATTTTTTGAGAGAACTTCCAGTAGAAGAACAAAATGAAATAAGTCGTGAAGAGCTAGAAAAACTTTTAGCTTCTCTTCCTCTCAACTTTAATGAATTTGAATGGCAAAGATTTGAAAATGCAGGAATAAATATCAACATTATCATCAATCAGATTGAAGAGAAAAAAATCAATCGCATTCTAACCGAACTTCCCAACAACGAAAAGTTTGAAGGACGAGAAAAAGAACTTACAGAAATTAGAGAAAAAATATCAGTACATAAAAGCGTTTCTATTGTCAGTATAAACGGAATTGGTGGAATTGGAAAATCAGCACTTTCAAAGGCTTTTTTCTTAGAACATTACAAAAAATACGATTACTGTTTATTTCTAAAGGGACAATCTAACATACACGACACGCTAAATAACTATACACTTTTAGAAAATCTAGGCATTTCTGAAAAGGTAAATGCTGTTCCTCCTCAAACTCCTAACAGACAAGAAAAGATATTTGAAATGATAAAAAGCGAGCTTTCCAACTTAGAAGGAAAAAAGCTGCTACTCATTGATGATGCTTCTCCAAACGCTCATTTGCTTAAAAATCTGACCTCGGCAGGGTGGGAAATATTGACTACTTCTCGCCAGCATATTGATTTTATGGAATCTTTTGAGCTTCTACAAGCTACTCCGAAAGATGCTGTCGCTATTTTTTGTGTTTATTATGGAAAAAGTATAGACAGTTTTGATGAAACGATACAAGAACAAGTACGAAATATCGTAAATCGTTTGGCATATCACCCTTTAGCGATAGAATTAGTAGCCAAAAATATCAAACGAAAAAACTGGACATTTGAAGAAACCAATCAAAAACTAGCCGAAAAAGGATTAAATATCGATAATCATACAAAACTCACGACCGAACATAGTGGAGAACAGCGAATAAAAGATATTTTTGAGTATTTGCTTGAAATATTTCCTTTAGAAAATCTTACCGAAGAAGAAACAAAACTGCTCAATCTATACAGCATTTTGCCCAACTTATCTGTTACAAAACAAACTTGGAAAACACTATTAGGCAATACAGAAGATTACTGGCAGGAATTATCTACTGAACTCAATGAGAAAGGGCTTATAAACCAAAACGGAAAAGCTTTTGAAATTCACGCTCTCTTGGCTGAAATTGTTAGGTATAAGAATGAGACAGAGCTTTATGCTGACTGTTATCAAGCCATAATTAATTTAATAGATAAATTAAATTGGAGAGATAATCCTAGTTATAACTATGAAAATTATAAATATACCTCTATTTATATTGCTATTACAGAAAATATAGTAAGCTATTGTGAAGAAGTATTTCTCAAACTTGGCATTAATTTTTCGTCTCATAAGGGAACTGAAATAGCTTTATTAATGGAACGAATAGGAAGCTTTTATAAAAAAATGGGTAATTTAAATAAAGAATTGTTTTTCTATAAAAAGTCTCATAAAGCATACCAAGTAGCATTAAAAAATAGTCAAGAAAAATTAGAGTTTTTGAATGGTCTAGCTCTTTCTAAGCAAAACTTGGGTCAAACGTACATGTCGTTAGGAGAAACAACAACAGCTCTTCAATTTTCTATGGAAACAGTTACAATGTATGAAGAGACTTTGGAAAAGTATAGTAATAGTGAACATTTAATTTATAGTTTGGCTATTGCATACCAAAAAGTAGGAGAAATCTATCAACATTTAACGCAATTAGACAAAGCATTGGAGTTTTTTGAAAAATTCAATTACCTAATGAATAAATTATACACATCTTATCAAGATGACATAAATATAAAACATGCATTTGCAGTTTCGTGCGAAAAGTTAGGTACTTTATACTATAATTTGAAATATTACGAAAAAGCCTTGTTCTTACTTAAGGAAAGACATAAGTTAGGTATCGAACTTAGTGCAAGTAACCCTGATAACGTTGATTTTAAAAATGGTTTAGCGATTTCATGTGCTGTATTGGGAAAAGTGCAAATTTCATTAGGTAGCATTAAAAAAGGTCATGAATTGCTTGTAAAGTATAACAATTTGATGGTAGATCTTAATGAGAATTATGGAAATAATGTAAACTTCAGAAGTGGACTTGCAGACTCCTATTTTGCTTTGGGAGAAGTGCAAGAGGCAGCTAAAAATTATTCTAAGGCTAGATATTACTATTCATATGCTCAGAAATTTCATAAAAATTTAGTTAAAGATTTTCCTCAATATGTTAAATTTAGAAATAATCTAAACTGGATAGAATACAGGCTCAAAGAGCTAGAAGACAAATAAAACCTCTGCCGTTGTCAGTGTCCCCACCGACGACCAAACACGACACATAATATTTTACCTTTTTCTTGTAAAAAAACTTTTCTTATTGTAGATTGTAGAACATAAAACATTTTTTAACCTCGTTGTTGTTGGAATCGTCGTTTTTGGTGTCTCCACCAACAACTAATTATCAACTTATGCCCAAAAAAATTCTTATCATAGACGATGAAGCTGCCATTCGTCATACGCTGCGAGATATTTTGGAGTACGAAAAGTACGAAATAGACGAAGCCAAAGACGGTCAGCAAGGTCTTGATATGTTGCTTATCAATAACTACGATGTGGTGCTTTGTGATATTAAAATGCCTAAAATGGACGGCATAGAAGTATTACAAAAAGCCGTAGAACTAGGCAGGGAAAGTGCCTTTATTATGATTTCGGCACATGGAAACATCGAAACTGCCGTAGAATGCACCAAAAAAGGAGCGTTTGATTTTATCGAAAAACCACCAGATTTGAACCGTCTTTTGGTAACGATTCGTAATGCGATGGAAAAAACCAAACTCGTTACGGAGACCAAAACGCTCAAGAAAAAAGTACCCAAAACCATCGACATCATTGGAGAATCACAAGCCATTCAAGATGTAAAAGAAACGATTGAAAAAGTTGCGCCTACGGATGCTCGTGTAATGGTAACAGGTCCTAATGGCTCTGGTAAAGAATTGGTAGCTAAGTGGTTACACGAAAAAAGTGAACGCTCTGCTCATCTTTTAGTAGAGGTAAACTGTGCTGCCATTCCAGCCGAACTGATAGAAAGTGAACTTTTCGGACACGAAAAAGGCTCATTTACATCAGCTATCAAACAGCGTATCGGAAAGTTTGAACTAGCAGACAAAGGAACGTTATTTCTTGATGAAATTGGAGATATGAGCCTTTCGGCACAAGCAAAAGTTTTGCGTGCGCTACAAGAACACAAAATTACTCGTGTGGGTGGCGATAAGGAAATTAAAGTTAATGTGCGTGTGGTAGCTGCAACAAATAAAGACCTCAAAGAAGAAATCAAGAAAGGCAACTTTAGAGAAGATTTATACCATCGTTTGGGTGTAATTTTGATAAAAGTTCCACCTCTAAATGAACGCAGAGAAGACATTCCTCTTTTGGTAGAACACTTTTTAGAACAAATTGCTGGCGAGTATGGCGAACCTAAAAAGAAAATTGATGCAGCAGCTATTAAAGAGCTTCAACAACACGACTGGACAGGTAATATTCGTGAACTTCGAAACGTTGTGGAACGCCTTATTATTATGAGTGGAAAATCAATTACTATTGATGATGTGAAGAAGCACGCTTGATTTAATGGACAGTTGAAAATGGAGAATTAAGTAATTATGCCTTACAATTTTGTTACTTTTAAATGTTAGTGCAATTTTCTAAAAAGCTAGTTTCAACTTTGTCAATGGTCTTTTTCGAAGAAAAATCAGACCTTGACAATAGTTGTTACGAAACAAATTGCACTCATCAATTACTTAATAACTTAAAACCGTCTTCTGTTGAACACAAAAGACGGTTTTTTCTTTTAAATTTATGTTATAAACGAGGGTCAACACCTTCACTTTCTAATGCCAAAACTCCAAAAACGCATTGATGAATATTTCTCAATGGTTCTTTTCTAATGAATCGTTCTAAAGATTCTATTCCTAATGAAAGCTCATCTATGGCAAGCTCTCGCTTTTTCTTTACAAAACGATTTTTGAGTTTTTCTAAATTTTCTGGCGTGTCGTATTCTGCACCGTAGATAATTCTCAAATACTCACTTCCTCTGCATTTCATGGCTGGCTGAATTAGTTTCCCCTTGTGCCTGTTGAGATAATTTATTGGCTTTACGACCATTCCCTCTCCTCCTTTTTTAGTCATAGAAAGCCACCAATCTATCGCTTTTTGTTTTTCCTCTTCGTTATCCAAATCCACAAACAAGTGATTTGTAACTTGAAGATAAGTAGAGTTTTGTTTACAAAATGTATCAATTTCATTCAAATGCCAATTGTGCGATTTATCGAAATAAGTGGCATTTTCCGTTGCCAAAATATGAAAGGGTGCAAAGACAAGTCCTTCAATGCCATTCGTTTTTCTACAATAATTTCTATAAGACTGAATATATTTCTGAATTTGAGTTTGACGATTTTGGAACGTACTTTCAATGTTTTCCACTTCCAAGCCTCGCTTTTTTGCCTTCTCCAAAGCCTCCAATGCTCCACTGATTCCCAAACTGGCAGCACTTCCCACAGCTGCATACTGACGAATAATGAGTTCTTTTGCCTTCGCACTCCACGGCAGCAGTTCGCCATCTAGGCAAACCCATTCTGTACCATGTTTTTCCCAAAAATTAGATTTTGTAAGTGCTTTATGAATCTCTGTCAAAAAAGCATTTTCGTGTTCTGATTCATTGAAAAAATGTCTTCCTGTTCGTGTATAAATAATTCCTTTTGCTGGCTTTGAAAGCCCAAAACGAGAAATGGCTATATTTTCATCTTTACAGATAATTGCTAAAGCACGAGAACCCATGTGTTTTTCTTGACAAACCACTTTTCGAATTCCTCTTTTGTGATAATAATTGAAAACTTCGATAGGGTGTTCTAAAAAACTTTCCTCCTTGCTTGCTTCTGGTGGTGACATTGTAGGTGGTAAATGAATAAGCCACTTTGGATTAGCTGCAAAACGGCTCATTACCTCTAAGGCAGCAGCCGAATTTTCTTCTCTGATAATTACTTTTCCAAAGTCTTTGGTCTGAACAATGTATTTTCCTAAAATAGATTCAATATTGAGGGTATCATCTTGTTGTTGTTGAATGGAAAGTTGACTCTCAATGTTTTTAGCACTTATATTCCCATTTAGCTCGCTTAGTTCTAGTTCTAAAGGCTTGGCAGGGTTTTCATAAACTTTTTTGCTCTCTACACTTATCAATTCTTGTTCTGGGTAGCGCAAAGCTGTCATTTCCCCCCCAAAAACGCAGCCTGTATCGATGTTGATTGTACCATTAAGCCATTCAGCTTTAGGAACTGGCGTATGTCCATACACCACCATCGCATCACCACGATAATTCTTAGCCCAGTTATAACGTACAGGCAAACCAAATTCGTCAATTTCTCCAGTTGTTTCTCCAAACAAACAAAATGCACGCACCGAAGCCGAAGCACGACCGTGCATGTTTTCTGGCAGTCCAGCGTGAACCACTACCAGTTTCCCATCATCCAAAACATAGTGAGCAATCAGAGAAGAAAGAAAAGATTTGACTTCATTTTTAAAATTATCTCTTTGTTCTTCATCAATTTCGTCTAGTTGCAAGACTGTTTTTTCTAATCCGTGATTGAGATTTACATTTTTTCCTAATAAATACTTTTTAAGTTTATCGTCGTGATTTCCACAAACGCAAAATGCCTTCCCATCAGCTACCATATCCATCACAAGGCGCAAAACTTTTGGTGATTTGCTTCCTCTGTCTGTCAAATCTCCTAAGAAAATAACTCTTCTATTTTCTGGATGGCTGACTTTATACGTTCCTTTTTCAAAAGTATTGTTTTCCATTTTTTTGATGTCATAACCAAGTTTTTCAAGAAGCTCTGTAAGCTCATCAAAACAACCATGAACATCTCCAATGATGTCAAAAGCTCCTATTTCTTCTTTTTTATTGTTCCAAAGTTTTTGTCTTAGAAATGTATATTCTTCTCTTGGATTAATACGATGGATATAACTAAAACCTTCAAATTTGAGTGATTTTAGAGATTGTTTATAGTCGTTGTATTGTTTGTCAATAACACTTTTAGGAAAGTTTCTATCATTTCGATTTTCGTGTCTTTCTAATAAGACTTTGATAGGATTATCCAACACCACAGCCACAGCAAGCGCATAATTATCTTTTGCCAACTGGACAAGTTTTGCACGGTCATCTTTACGAATGTTAAGCGCATCAATAACGACCAATTTTCCAAGTTCCAAGCGTTTTTTTGCTAAAAAATGAACTACTTCAAAGGCTTCTTTTGTAACAGAGAGATTATTTTCGTCATCTGAAATCAAGGCTCTGCAGTTGTCGGAAGAAATAACTTCAGTAGGTAAAAAATGCTTTTTAGCAAAGGTAGATTTTCCAGAACTACTTGCTCCAATGAGCATTACCAAAGCAATTTCTGGAATTTTGAGTGTATTTTTTGATTCTTTATTCATTTTTATGTTTATGAATTGCTCGTTAGAAGACAAGCAATGGTAGTTTCTTATTCAATGAAAATTAATGAGCTTTATTGTTGCTCATGTTTCACGAGCAAACTGCAAGCCTCACACATTAAAGTGTGTACTACAACTTGAAAAGTACGGTTTGAGAAGGTGCGCCTACGTTTTCTATTTCTTCTCCCACAGGAAAAATTTCAAAATCATAGCCATAGTTTTTTGAAATTTTCTGACACCAGTTTTTAAACTCTTCTCTTGACCATTCAAAGCGATGGTCGTCGTGTCTAAACTCATCGGCATAGAGTTTTTCAAAAAGAACATTATATTCCGAATTTGGAGTAGAAAGAACTACTGTTTTGGGACGAGCATAGCCAAAAATATTTTTCTCAAATACTTCCAAACGTTCCTCATCAATATGTTCTATAACCTCAACAAGCGCAATCGCATCGTAATCTAAAAATCGCTCATCTTGATATGTAACTGAGCTTTGAAACAATGTTATTTTTTCCTTAATATAAGGTGAAGCCGTGTCTAAATACAATTTTTCATTAGCTTTTTGAAGTTCTGAAAAGGCTACATCTGTTCCTCCAATTTTTTGAAACTGTGAATCTTTCAAAAGTAATTTCAACAACTTTCCCTCTCCACATCCTACATCCAATACACTCTTAGCATCGCTCTTTTTTAGAAGTTGAAAGGCTTTGAGCAGTCTTTTTTGATGAAGATTAGGCTCTTTTTCTTTTTTTTGAATTGTATTTACATCTTCTTCGTCTTGCAAAAGATTAAGTTTAGCAGAATAAGTCAGTTCTGGAATATATTTTAAAAAACGTTTTACAATCCACTCTTTTTCTGGGTGTGTATCTAACCAACCTTTTCCACGTCTTTTTAATAGGTCAATTTCTCCTTCTGCAATCCAATAATGACGTTGATTATCCAAAACCAAAATAAAGACATAGAGTTGTGAGAGCAATTCTTGCAAAGTCGTTGTTTTTTTAAGAGAAAGTGTAAGTGTTTTGCTTGTTCCCCACTCTGTAAATTGACTATCCAAATCATACCTTTCATATTCAATTTCATAACCTAAAGGCTTAAAAAGTTTTTCTAGTTGTTCTTCATTTTCTACATTGACAGCGTGAAGTCTTACCTCAAAAGGCATTTTTGTAGAAGGCAGTTCTGGACGAGTATGACACGTTCCATTGATAGCAGAGCCAAAGGATTTTACAATAGCTGTACTCATAAAAGAGTTACTCGTATAGGTTCGGTCATTTACATAATTTTCCTTCAAAAAATGACGCATTCCTTTCTTATTCTTTATTACCTCAATCGGATTAATGTCTAGCAGAAGACAAGCTGTACAACGATTTTGATTCGCTTCTGAATAAAAAATATGAGCTTTTCCAACAGCTAATTTCTTTTCTTGAATATTATCTGGATGTTTATGGAGCAAAAAACCCAAGTCCGTTGCAGGAGTGTGGGTAGTTGTGATTTCTAATAGCATAAAGATTGTTGTGTATAGAAAAGTTTTATCTACTTTAAAATGATAGATAAGGCTGAAATCGAAATAAAAGTTCCTTTAGTTAGATGTTTGTAGAGTAGAAATTTCTTCTTCTTGTATGTCTGTTGAATCAAGAGAGGTGTTTTTTGAAGGGAGCGTAAACCAAAATGTTGTGCCTTCTCCTTCTTTAGTTTCTACACCTATTTCGCCTTTGTTTTGCTCTACAAATTCTTTACAAATAATTAGTCCTAATCCTGTTCCTTTTTCGCCCTCTGTTCCTTTTGTAGAGTATTTATTATCTAATTTGAATAGCTTTTTAGCTACTTCTTGAGGCATACCAACCCCTGTATCGCTAACCGATATTTTTACAAAGTTCTTTTTATCCTGCCACTCTGCCTCTACTCTTATTTTACCTTCTCTTGGTGTAAATTTTATTGCATTTGAAACCAAATTTCTCAATATTGTAAAAACAGCATTTTCATCGGCAAATACTACCTTTTCCTCTATATTAATACATCTTGCATCTATCTGTTTTTCTTCTATTTGAGGTATCAATATATCACACATTTTATCTACTATTTCCTTTACCTCTACATTTTTAGGCTTGATTTCAACAGCTTTCATCTGTATTCTTGACCAAGAGAGTAGGTCTTCTAAAAATTTGTATAGATTGTCTAGTGTGCGTTCTTGGTCAGCAGCCATACTTATTATTTCCTCTTTTGGAAGTTTTTCTCCGAAAGTAGCAATAAGATGAGAATATCCCTTCAAAGAATTTAGAGGACCTTTGAGGTCGTGAGCTACGATAGAAAAAAAACGGTCTTTTGTCTTATTAATGGCATTGAGTTCATTTCTTGACTCTGTAAGTTGCTGATTTATAGACTGTAACTTTTGATTTTGTTTTTGAATGGAATCACTCTGTTGTTTAAGGATTTTCTGTGTGCGTTCTCCATAACGATAACGGTTGTAGATAAGAAATGCAATTATTCCTAAGGTAATGACAGCTATTAAGCCCACAATATTAAACATTTGTGCCTTTTCTACCTCTGCTTGTTGTTGTAATTGTTTTTCTCGCTGGTTCATCTCCAACATATCAATCTCCTGTCGATGCCTTTCTTGTTCGAATTGCATTTGAAGGCTATTGATTTTTCGAATAGAGAGTTCATTGTTTACCGAATCCTTATAAGCCAAGTATTTCCTATAATAATTTAAAGCCATCTTTGCTTTTTGGTTCTTTTCATACAGGTTGGCAAAAGAAAAATAGACTTGTTTGTACAGTAGATTGTTGTTTAGCGACAGAGCAGTGGTTTCTGCACGTTTTAAAAACAACTCTGCTTTATCATAAGAGCCTTCTGCACTATAAATATCTCCTAAACGGATAGATAACAAAATAGCTTGCTGCTTCTCTCCTAATACTTCAGCAATTTGTAATGCTTCAAAAGCATATTCTTTGGCAAGGTTGTATTCAAATTGTGTAAAATAAAGTTCAGAATATAAGTCGTAGGTAGCCAACAAACATTTCTTTTTTGACTTTCCTACACAAAATTCTTCCGACTTTTGGAGGTAATTTAAAGCATTTTTATAATCCTTTTTAGCAATAAATACTTTGGCTAAACCGTGAGCTGCTGTAGCTTGTGTTTTTTTATTCTCACCTTCAGTTTTACTCGCCCATTTCAAGAGTTCTGAATAGTAATATTGGGCTTCCTTGTATTGATTACTCTCTAAATATAGATTTCCTATACTTTCATAAAAATCTTCTTTGGTAAGTAAAGGCTGTTCATAACTTCGCCAAACTTCGAAAGCTCTCAAATAACTATTCAAAGCCTCTACCTTATTGCCTGTTTCATCATATATTTTACCTAATTGATGGAATAGAAATGGAGGAGTAATTTTTCTTTGTGTTACAAAATCTAAAATTTGATGTTCGATGACTTGTGCAGCCTTCAAATGTTCTCCTTTTGTCTGCAATACTTTGGCATAATGATAAGAGGCAATAGCAACTAAACGAGTAGGTACAAACTTTTGTGCCAATGTATAGCCTTTTTCGGCATATTGAAATGCCGTTTCATTATCATTTTTTATAGTCTTCATTACGATAGTATTGTAAAGATGTAACTTAATACTATCTTCATTCTGACGAAGGTCTAAGGCATGTATTAGGCTATCTAACTCTTTTACATTTTGTGAATAACCCACAGTCCAATACAAACCACTAACTAAAATAAGTGATACTATAAACTTCATAATAAAAAAACCATTTACACCATTTTTCCATAAAGAGATATTTCTTCTCTTCTGTTTCAAATAACAAGGAAAATATTGTATCAAAAATTGCATATACATGGAGTAAAATGAGCTATTATGCCAGTTACTAAAAAATGGTATTTTTACAAATTTATTCATTTAATTTTTCTTGAACAAATTGTATAATATCTGGAAAAAACAGTAAAAAATCATTTTCAATAGTCGAATAATTTTGTTTCAAAAAGTCAAATGCTTCGTGCAAATGTGTTGCATATTTTGCTCTTCTTGAGAGTCCATTTAAGGACTGTTCCATACCGTATAGCGTAGAATAATGAAAGAGCCAATCTTGTTTTTTCATTCTCAAAAATACTTGTTGTGCTAATGAGGGTAATAGTTCATAATTTTTTTCTAGTGTTTGATAAATAAATACTGCAAAACTAGATAACTCACTATCTTTACTTTGATTTTCAAAATTATATTTATTAAAATGTACTCCTAGAAAGTGGTCATAATAAATATCTGTAATAACAGGCGCATATTTTCTAAAACTCTTGTGCAAACGTTGGTTGGTTTGTAATACCACTGGGTGTTTGTCTGTAAAGGTATCTATCTGCCTATGTAGCAAAATACCTTTAGCTACTTCATTTGGATAGTTTTTATATTGCTTTCCTCGTACAAAATCTCCTAAAAAATTACCAACAATTATATTTTCTATTTCATTGGATAAGAAAAAATGGGCGAGAAAATTCATGTAAAAAAATTGAAAGATAGCTAGAAAATGTTATCAGAGTTTTACAGGCTGGTTTGTAAAGTAAAACACTAAGTTTTTGATTCAAACAAAGTCTTTTTAATTTTTCCCATCAGACTAGAAGTCTGACCTACGTAAATAACTATGATAATCATTAGAGTAAAAAATGATGTTACCTAATTCAAGATAAGCAAAATAAATGAAAGTTTGTAGAGTATTCTCTGATTTTTTATTCAAATAATACAAATTAGTCTTTCTATAAAGCGATTGATCTAAATTTTTATTGTAGTATGAGAGTTTTTTTCTATCTTTCACTAAACAACACTTCAAAGATAAACTCAAAGACAAAGAAAATAAAACCCAACTTTGTAGTCATTATAATTTATGTCATTTTCTATAAAAAGTCATTTTTCGTTTTTTCTCCGTGTTATTTTTCTCCTCTTTTTTGTTTTTCAAAATACATTCGTACTGGAAAACCAAAAGACAACAGGGTTATATGCCCAAACTCCTATCTTAGAGTGGCGTTTTGATAAAATTACTTCACAAGATGGCTTGTCTCAAAACACTGTAACTTGCATGCTGCAAGACAACTTAGGATTTATTTGGATGGGTACACAAAATGGTTTGAACAGATACGATGCTAGTAGTTTCAAAATCTACAAACCTCAAAAAAATAAAACCTCACTTCCCGACAATCATATTACCTACCTACTACAAACCGAAGATAATTTTATTTGGATTGGTACACAAAATGGAGGATTAGCAAGGCTAAATACTATCACAGAAGAATTTGAAACATTTTCACACAATTCGCAAAACCCTCTTAGTCTGAGTGCAGGAATAGTTACTTGTATCTTAGAAGACTCTAAAGGGAGGCTTTGGGTAGGAACTTCTGTTGGTGGACTAAACCTTTTTAATCCAACTTCAAAAACCTTTGACCATTATAGAAACGATGAAAAAAATCAGAATTCTATTGCACAAAATCATATTACTGACCTCATTGAAGATTACCAAAAACGACTTTGGGTAGCCACAGCAGACGGAGGGCTAGACCGTTTTGAAGAAAGTGAAAATAAGTTCGTACACTTCAGACCTAGCATTTATGGTAGCAGTTCTAGCGCACCAAGTAGTGAGCAAATTGTAGGGTTAGAAGTTTTAAATAATACAAACTCAAAAAACACAGCACTTTCCAACAAATTATGGGTAGCCACTCGGGATGGTGGTATAAATATTTTAGACTTAGATACTGAAATATTTACTGTGTTGGAAGCAAATGAAAAAAGAACTATTGATAAAGCTGGAAAGCCTACAACAAGCAATCTTTTTTCTGGGAAAATAGTTACCACCTTCAAGAGTTTTGAAAATGAGATTTTTGTAGGCACGCAAGAAGATGGTGTTTTGATTATAAACGCTCTGACAAATCAGATAAAAAGACTAGAATCTAACCCTTCCTTGCGTTATTCGTTGAGTAACAATCATATTACAAGTATTTTTAAAGACAATCAGAATAGTATTTGGATAGGAACTCTTGCTGAAGGAGTAAATAAATTCAATCCTATTAAAAATAAATTTGCCCACTTCAGAGAAGAAGCAGACAAAACAGGTAGCCTTCCAGACAGTAGAATCACCAGCATTATTAAATCAAAAAACAATAATCTTTGGATTGGAACAGCAAGTGGAGGTGTAGCTGTTTTGCTTAAAGAAAATATAAAGGAACGTATTTTCAAAACCTATCAGCATAGGGAAAACGACAAAACAACGATTGCTAGTGATAAAGTTTCTGTTATTTATGAAGACCATCAAAATCAAATTTGGATAGGTACATCAGAAGGCTTAGAAAAATTTAATGCTGACAAAAATATTTTTGAAGAAGTAGTATTATATAATGAAAAACTTAGTCAGAGCAATAAACTATCCGTAAAAGCTATCCATCAAGATACTAAAAATAATTATTGGATAGGCTTGTATCAACAAGGATTATTGAAAATTTCGCCTACTGGAGAAACCAAACTTTTTAAAACCGAACCTTACAACGACTTTAGTTTGAGTAATGATTATGTCAGAGTAATCTTTGAAGACCGTATCGGAAATCTTTGGATAGGTACAGAAGATGGACTAAATCTCTATGATAATTCTCCAAATAGTGAAAAGTTTGTGCGTTATATGCACCAAATAGAAAACCCAAATAGCATTAGTAACGATGAGATTTTATCAATTACAGAAGATGACAATGGTAATATTTGGGTGGGTACAGCCAATGGTTTGAATAAGTTTGATGTCAAAAATGGAATTTTTACTACTCTTACTGAAAAAGAAGGATTGCCTAACAACATTATTCATGGCGTAGTTTGTGATTTGCAAAACCGTATTTGGGTTAGTACAAGCCAAGGGATAGCAGAGCTTGACCCTTATTCCAAAACTATTCGCTCTTATGATATTTCTGATGGTTTACAGAGTAACGAGTTTATTTCGGGTTCGTCTTTTCAAGAAAAAATTATAGTAGATGGAGAGGAAAAACAAGGATTTATCTATTTTGGTGGAATAAATGGTTACAACCGTTTTAATCCTGATAGTTTGAGCTACAATACTGATGTTCCCAAACTTGTTTTTACACAGTTCTCACTTTTCAATCAACCTTTATCTCCTTCTAATAAAGATTCTTATTTGGAAAAAACTATTCCTTATACAAATCAAATTGAGCTACCCTACGATGCCAATGTTTTTTCTATTGAATTTTCAGTTTTAGATTTTATTGCTCCACACAAAACTACCTACTCTTATTATTTGGAAGGATTTGACAAAGAGTGGCACACTACAAGCCGTAATTTTGTTACTTATACCAATCTTGCCTCTGGAAATTATACTTTGAAAGTAAAAGGCTCTAATAGCGATGGAATTTGGAACGATACAGGCATTGAGATGAGTATTATTGTAACGCCTCCGTTTTGGCGTACGTGGTGGTTTATTTCACTTAGTTTTTTCTTTTCCTTAGCTGCTGTTATTGGGGGTTATAGAATCAGAACGTATCAGATACAAGAACAAAAACGTCGCTTGGAATATCAAGTAGAAGAGCGTACTAACGAACTAGCTGAAAAAACGTGGGAACTAGAAAATCAGACCAAACAACTTGAAAGCCAAAATGCACTTTTAGAAAAACAATCGAAGGAAATACAAGTGGCTTACGATAATGTAAATACGCTTAGTGAAGTAGGACAAAAAATTACTTCTACCTTAGATATGCGACAAATGATAGAAACGGTTTTTCAGAATGTAAGCAATCTTATGCCTGTCGATAGATTTGGAATTGGTGTTTTCAATGAAGAGTCTCAGCGAATAGAATTTCCGTTTTTTGTGGAAGAAGAAACCTATTTTCCGTTTCATACAAAGTCGTTGAGAGATAAAAAACGACTTTCTGTAATTTGTTATGAAAATCAAAAGGAAATCTGTATCAATGATTTTGAAAAGGAGAATAAAAATTATGGCACAGACGGAATTGAAATGGAACTTGGCAAAACTCCAAAATCAGCAGCCTATTTTCCTTTGAGTGTAGAGCAGCACGCCATTGGTATTCTTACTGTACAGAGTTTTCAAAAAAATGCCTATTCTGAGCAGCAGCTTACTATTTTGCGTTCTTTGGCAGCCTATACTTCGATTGCCTTAGACAATGCAAGAGCATACAAAACCATTGAGACCAACAACCGAAACATTACTGACTCTATTCGTTATGCGCTTACCATTCAGCAAGCCATGTTGCCAGAGAGAGAATTATTAAGTTCTCTCTTTGAAGAACACTTTGTTATCTTCAAGCCTCTTTCTATGGTTTCGGGAGATTTTTATTGGGTAACTAAAGTAGAAAACAGAACGTATGCAGCCATTATTGATTGTACAGGACATGGCGTACCAGGTGGTTTTATGTCTGTTATTGGAAAAACACTTTTAGATGAGATTGTGCAAACACAACAAATCAAAGAACCTGCAAAAGTTTTAGAGATTTTAGATAAAAACACTCGTGCTGTTTTGAAGCAAGACCAGACTTCTAACGACGATGGAATGGACATTGCTCTTTTTTGTATAGAGGATAGCCCAACAGACGAAAAAATCAAAATTACATTTTCAGGAGCAAAGCGTCCGTTATATTATGTAGAGGATTCAAAAATAGAAGTTATAAAAGGCGACCGTCGTTCTATTGGAGGACGATTGAGAAATAATCCTATTCCATTTACAAATAATGAGTGTTTGGTAAAAAAAGGAACACAAATTTATCTTACCACAGATGGTTTTGCAGACCAGCCCAATACAGAACGCAAAAAAATAGGGTCTTTAGGGCTAAGAAAATTTATAGAACACAATGCCTCTAATGACATGGAAAAACAGCGCATGAATCTGTTGAAACTACTAAGAGAACATCAACAAGAAAGCGCACAAGTAGATGATATTAGTCTGATTGGTTTGAGAGTTTGATAAAAACTCGTAAAAGTTACTTTTTAAGCGTGTAAGGAAAAGGCATTCCTTTTCCTTACAAATGCAAACTACACAATCATTTTTTCAATCGGAACAACTAAAATTCCTTCTGCACCTGCATCTTTTAGCGCATCTATCTTATTCCAAAAATCGTCTTCATTGATAACTGTATGAACAGAAACCCAGTTTTCATCAGCCAAAGGCATAACTGTTGGGCTTTTCAAACCAGGGAGAACAGAAATAACCTCTTCTACTTTGGATTTCGGAGCATTCAGAAGAATATATTTATTTTTATTAGAACGCCTTACAGACTGCATTCTGAACAAAAGTTTTTCAAAGTTTTTGCGTTTTTCTCCATTAAAAGTTGGATTAGCTACCAATACAGCTTCTGACTTCAAAACGGTCTCTACTTCTTTTAGTCCGTTGCTTAAAAGCGTGCTTCCAGAACTTACAATATCACAAACACCTTCTGAAAGTCCGATACTTGGAGCAATTTCAACCGAACCACTAATCATGTGAATTTCAGCATTGACATTTTTTTCTTTGAAATAATCTGCCAAAATTTTTGGGTAAGATGTAGCTATGCGTTTTCCATCAAAAAATGAAACATCTTTATATTCTGTTGCTCTAGGAACAGCAAGTGAAAGACGGCATTTTGCAAAGCCTAGTTTGTCGATAAGTTCTAGCTTTTTACCTTTTTCAAGCATTACATTTTCGCCAATGATTCCCACATCTGCTACACCATCTTGTACGTATTCTGGAATATCATCATCTCTTAAAAATAAAATTTCTAAAGGAAAATTAGAGGCTTCTGCACGAAGCGCATTAGGGCTTGTCGTGATTTGGATTCCACATTCTTTGAGTAAAGCCAGTGATTTTTCACTCAAACGACCTGATTTTTGTATCGCTATTTTCAAACGATTAGAAGAAATAGACATGGATTTGTATCTGTTCGGGTTAATAAATTTTGTTTTAGTTGTTGTTTTTCCTTGATTTTTTAAAAGGCAAAACTACAAAAAAATAAAGTTATGAATATTTAAAAATCAGTAATCAATAGGGAATGAGAAGTTTATAACCTGTTTCCTTTTCAAATTTTGCTTGCCAGTCCTTTCCATACTTATCATTCATTTCTTGCAAAGCATCTTTATTGTTTCTATTTGCCCACCATACTTCATACTCTTGTACATTACAGCCTGCAATACGTTCTAAACGAAAACCATACTTTTCTGTAATAGGATTTCCCCAATCTAAATATCCATCTGGAGCAAGCTCTCCATATATTTTAAATGTTGGTATATCTTCTATGTTTGGAGAAACTATCAGATAGAATGATACAGAAAATAGGGCGACAAAAATTAGTTTTTGGTATTTCATTATCTTAAATATTTTAATGAAGTTGTTTAAGACTTGAAAGTCGGCGAAGCCAATAGAGAAAAAACAAATTATTTATGGTCTACTCTAGCGAGACTGACCTAATAGAACCAAGGTCAGACCGACAGGTCAGTACCGACAAGTGTATAAACTACATTCTTAAACAACTCTAATCTTTAAAATAAGGATGTTCTAAAATTATTTTTTCCACAAACTAACCTTCAATAAGGGCAATTATCTTTTCTTTAGCATCCGTTTTCGAAACGTCAATCCAAATAAAGTCTTTATCTTTTCTAAACCAAGTGAGTTGTCGTTTGGCAAATCGCCTAGTGTTTTGTTGAATCATTGAAATAGCCGTTTCTAAGTCCCATTTTCCATCTAAATAATCAAAAATTTCTTGATAGCCTACCGTTTTGAGTGGCAGGAGGTTTTCATGTGGTTTAAGTTTTGTTACTTCTTCTACCAAACCCATTTCTATCATTTGCAATACTCGCTGATTTATTCTTGCATAGAGTTCTTCTCTTGGTCTGTCTAAGACAATTTTTATAATCTCAAAACCTAACTCTTTTGTTCTCTCTTGCTTTCTTTTCTCACTATTTTGAGCATTTTGTTTTCTAAATTCTGAAAATGTTTTTCCTGTGCTTCTGATAATTTCTAATGCCCTAATTACTCGTTGAGGATTATGTAAATCTGCTTCTTTTGCATATTCTGCATCTTTTTCTTGTAATTCAGAAACTAGAATCTCTAAGCCTTTCTGCTCCAACTCTTGATTTAACTGCTTTCTGATTTCTTTAGGAATAGTAGGCATTTCATCGAATCCATCACAAATGGCTTGAATAAAAAGTCCTGACCCTCCTGTTAGGATAAGAACATCATTTTTTTTATTTCTAGTTTTAAAGAGATTTTGTATCAGTGGTAGAGCCTGCTTTTCAAACTGCCCTGCTGAAATTGAGTGGTGGATAGAATGAGAATCTATGAAATGATGTTGTATGACTTTTTTATCATTATTTTCATCTACAAAAATCATTTCTTGAGCAGTTGGTTTTGCCGTTCCAATGCTCATTTCTTTATAAAACTGTCGGGAGTCTGCTGATATGACTTCGGTATCAAAATGGGCTGCTAGATGGATACATAAGGCTGTTTTGCCTACAGCTGTTGCCCCTGCTATAACAAGTAATTTTTTCAAACTATATCTCTAATTATCTCTATTCGGTTTTGTTATTTTTGTTTTGTGAGGAATAAATAGCTTTCCTAGTTCTTCTTCCGTTTTGGGAGAATAATTGGGCAAAGTTACCATAAAAGAAGAGCCTTTTCCAAGCTGACTAGCAAACTTCAATGTACCTCCCAATTTTTCTACAGCTTGACGGACAATATAAAGCCCTAATCCATTTCCATCTGACCTTTCATTACCACGATAAAACATATCAAAAATTCGCTCTTGATACTCCTTATCTATCCCTACGCCGTTGTCTGTAATGCTCAACACAAAAGTATTATCCTCTCTCAAATCAGTTTCTATAAGTATTACTGATACTTTCTTAGTTCGGTCTGAAAACTTGATAGCATTGGAGAGTAAATTTCTTAAAATGACATTGAGCCTCAAACTATCTGTATAAATTGCTCCTTTATGTTTAGAATCAATTTTAAACTTAATTTCGTTAGAGTAAGGTAAAAAATCTAGGTCAGCAATATTTTTATGAATAATATACTCTATCCTTAGAGGTTCATATTTTGTTTCTAAATTGCTTGTCTGTGAGTAGTTGATAATAGACTGCACAAACTCATCTAACTTATGAATTCTTCCTCTAATCATTTTGATATGAGAAAGGGCATTTTCCTTGTCAATCTCAGCGATATTGAGCAACCCTAGAATAGAAGTAAGTGGAGAGCGCAAATCGTGAGAAGCCTTATAGACAAATTGGTCTAATTCATAATTACTAACTTTGAGTTCCTCTAGTGTCTGTCGGAGCATTTCTTCTGCCTCTACTTGGTCGGAAATATTCTCTACAAACATTACTATAAAGGTTGGTTTTTTCTCATCATCTTTTACCAATGAAAGAGAAAGGTTAAGCCAAATTGTATCTCCATTTTTATGAATATAACGGGTTCGCATAGAGTAGCCCTCACTTTCTCCATTCAAAACACGTCGTAGTTGCATAATATCTCTAGGTAAATCTTTCGGATGTGTAATCTCTCTTAGTTTTCTTACACTTAGTTCATTTTGAGAATAGCCTGTCATCTTACAAAAGTGTACGTTAAAAGCTGCCCAAGACAAATCTATTCCTAAGTGAGCAATACCTATTCCTGCTTGTTCGAAGGTAGAACGAAATTTTAATTCACTCTCTTTGAGAAGTTGTTCTGTAATTTTTCTTTCACTAATATCCCTTACAATCGCTACAAAACGATTTCTCCCATCATCTAAATCTACATATTGTAACAAGAGTGCCACTGGAAACTTAGCACCACTTTTATGTAAAAAATTAGTATCTAAGTTGATTTGATGGTTTGTGTTGTTGATGACATAGGAGGTTAGTTGTTGAAAATCTTTTGGATGTATATCAGCCATCAAATCAATGAACCTCATCTTACGCAGTTCTTCAAAGGTATAACCCACTGCTTCGGTAGCTCCTTTATTGGCATAAATAAATAAATGAGAATCAGCATCAAACATAAACACGCTATCTTTTGTAACATCTAAGGTTCGTTTGAACTGAGTGAGTGAGCGCATAATTTGAGCCTTCTCTTCTTCAAATATCTTCTTTTCTCTAATGTCTCTTAGTACATACAAATATCCAATAATTGACTTCTCTGAATTATATACAGGAGTAGAAATCGTTTCTGAATAAATCAGTGCGCCATTCTTTGCCTTTAGAGCAATTTCGAAAATAGAGGTTTTCTCCATAATATCGAAATGGTCAGAAACAAGAAAAAAACTTTTCTCTTCAAATAGTGAAGAAAAAACTCTTCCCCTAAACTCTCTTTCACTATAGCCTAATAAACCTTTTATGGCAGGATTTACCCATTCTATTTCCAAATTGGGATTGGTAAATATTACACCATCTGGAAGAGCATCTAATATAAACTGCAACATTCGCTTAGTACTGTCCAGTTCTTGATTGGCAGAAATCCGTTGTGTAATTTCAGTATCTACTCCTTCTATACGAATTGGTTTTTTGTCTTCTCCTAATGTTACCTTAACATCGGTCTGAATCCATCGTACATTACCCTTTGTATCAATGATACGATACTCATAAGAAATACTCTGCCCCTGTCTTGCTTTGGTGCGAGCTTCTTTAACAGCTTCTATATCTTCCTTGTGTACTCTTTTAAGCCAAATATTGGGATCTTTTTTTAGCTCTTGCTGTGATACATCATATATTTTTTCAACAGCAGCAGAAATAGTAAGTAATTTTTCTTTCTTGACATCATACGACCAAAAAACATTATCTAAAGACTGGAATATGCCTTCCAATAGCTCTTTTGTATTACGTAAATCTTTTTCTACTCTCTGCTTTTCAGTAACATCTTCTGAAGAAAGAATAAAAAACTGTTCACCACGACGGTTATAGAAATCGTTGATATGAAGTTCTATATCAATAAGAGAAGTATCTTTTTGCTGTAATTTCCATAGTTCTTTTGTGTTGGTATTTCCTCTTCTTGCTTGCTTAATGGTGTAGATAGCATCTTCTAATTCAAAATCTGGAACAATAATAGAATAAACCTTGCCAATAAGTTCTTCTGGTGTGTAGCCTGTCATGAGAGCATATTGCTTATTTACATTTACAAAATATCCCCATTCGTTGATAACAGCTAGACCAATTTTAGCAGATTGGAAGATAGATTCCCCAAAGTTTTGGCTATCAATGAGCTTGTTTTGTGCCTCTTTTGATTTTTTAAGGTCTCTTACCAATACAATATATACAGTACTTGCTTCTTCAAAATAAGTCTCATTCAAAGAAAAACTTAAAGGAAAGTTGTGTCCATTCTTATGTTTCGCTATCAGTTCAATATTATGAATTACTTTCATATTCGCTGATGCTTTTGTTATCAGCTCTGTAATTTTTGTAGGTATAGGTTGGTCAGACAATAATATTTCTATTGACTTGCCAAGTAATTCGTTTTCTTGATAACCAAATATAGCTTCAGCAGCAGGATTGACTAATGTTATACGACCTTTTGCATTAATGATAAGTATTCCATCAAGAATTGTGGACAGAATAACATTTAGCTGTGTGTTTCTTATATTTTCATTGGCTATATCATTAGAAAATGTATTTATATAAGTAATTGCAACATACACTTCTTGTTCTTTATTAGCCATTAGGCTAATTAAATATTCTTTTTTATCACTACTCTCTACTTTCTGATTTACTAAAATATACGACTCAGCTATATTTGTATCTATTTGCTCACGAGCTTTTTTTATTTGCTGTGCTAAACCTAAGCCACTATCATCAAATCTATCACTAATTTCTTTAATTAAATTTTTGTCAATGATCTCTTCTCGTTCTTTTTTTGTGAACTTCTCCATAGCAGCATTGGCGTGCAAAATACTATTTTCAGTGTCTAGTATGCACAATGCTTCTGTAGATAATTCAAAAAAAGGACTTGTGTGGGGCATTAAATACCTGCTTTTATAGTAAAATCAGATGGTCTTATCTTATTTTGACTTTAATTTATGAAAAAAAAATATTTGTGTGAGTTTTTTTTAGAATAAATCTGTTTTTTTAGTTCTTTAGTTTTGAGTTCTAACAGATTATTATAGGTGTTAGACTTTATCTAATCTTGCTCCTATTATCAAAACATCATCTATCTGTGTGTACTCTCCTCTCCACTCTTGGAATGTAGTTTCCAATATTTCATACTGCTTTTCCATAGGAAGCTGATGAATTTTTAAGAGTAAGTTTTTGAGTTGTTTTTTCATAAACTTTTTATTATTCTCTCCTCCAAATTGGTCTTGAAAGCCATCAGAGAAAGTATATAAGACCGTTGGCGAATCAATTTTGATAGTGTGTCTTGTGTATTTTACTACCTTCTTTTCATTGTAGTTTCCACCAATAGACACTTTATCTGCTTTTATTTCGTGCAATTCTCCATTCTTGATATAAATTAATGGATTTTTTGCCCCAGCAAACTCTACACTATTATTTTTCTTATCCCAAACCCATATATTCATATCCATTCCATCACGATTTTCAGTTTCTCTCTGTTTTAAGATATTACTTACTTCTTCATTGAGGACATCTAAAATCAAATTAGATTGCGAAATAGAATAGTCTAAGATTACTTTGTTGAGCATGTCATTTCCTATCAGCGACATAAAAGCCCCTGGAACTCCATGTCCAGTACAATCTGCTGTTGCTACCACCACTTTATCACTTTGCTCTTCCATCCAATAAAAGTCTCCAGAAACTATATCTCTTGGAAGGAAAAGAATAAAAGATTGAGGCAGAATTTCCTTAATTTTTTCTGACGTTGGAAGCATTGCCACTTGAATACGCTTAGCATAATTTATGCTAGAAATTATATTTCGATTTTGCTCTTCAATAATTTTATTTCTTTCATCCACTACTTGTTGTTGTGTAAGCAGTTCTTCATTGGAAGAGCGAAGTTCAACAGTACGCAACTTTACCATTTCCTCTAATTCTTTTGCTCTTGCTTGCATTTGTTTTGTTCTTGCAGTTACAACTCCCCAAATAGAACCTCCTATTAAGAGAATAACAATGCCAATAAACCAAGGTGTTTCGTAAATATGAGGTTGAACTACTACGGTTACGTTTGCTCCTTCATTGTTCCAAACCCCATCATTATTAGCAGCAATAACTTGGAAATTGTATGTACCGTTGGGTAAATTTGTATATACAGCTTCTCTTTTGTTATCCTTTCCCACTATCCAATCTTTATCAAAACCTTCTAACTTATATTTGAATTTGACTTTTTCAGGCGCACGAAAGCTAAGTGCTGTAAAATCAATGATAAGACGCTGCTGGTTGGGCTTAACAATCACTTTTACAGGTTCTAAAAACAAATCATCGTCTAGCAAAACTTTCTGAACATATACAGGAGGACGACGAGAGTTGATAGGTAAAAAATCTGGGTCTATATGTAAAACTCCATTATTGGTTGGAATCCATATAATTCCTTGTGGAGATAGTAGAGATTGTGTTGCTCCCTTGCACTGTTCTGAACGCATTCCATCGTCTTTATCATATTGTGTCCAATTTAATCGAATTTTCTCACCATTGGCTAAAGCATTGAGTTCATTTTTTCTTACACGCAATACTCCTCTGTTTGAAGAAAACCAGAAATAGCCTTTATCATCTTCTACAATATCAAAAATAGTTTCGTTAGGAAGTCCAGAAGAAGCATCAAATACAAAGGCTTTTTTATCTTTCCAACGTACTAAACCAGCATTTGTCGCCAACCACACTACGTTTTGTTTATCACAATGAATATTAAAAATTAGATTGGTAGGCAGACCGTTGTCTATGGTAAACAAATCAAATGTACTCCCATTTTCTATGGCTAGTCCTCCATTGTTTGTTCCTACTAATAGATTACCATCATTATCTTCTGCTATTGTCATTACGAAGTCTGGAGTAAAACCTCTTTTTAAGCCTATTTTCTCAAAAACTTCTTTTCCTGTTTTTTCATCTTTTTTGTATTGTACTAAGCCTTCTCCTCTTGTTCCTATCCAAAAACGTCCTTTCAAATCTTCATAGGTAAGTCGTAATATATCTGTTGGCAATCCATCCTTTCTAGTATATAATTTTTCATTGCCATTATGCTCTTTTTTTAGTAGTCCACCATAGGTAACTACCCAAACTGTGCCTGTTTTGTCTTGTCGTATGTTAAAAACTTCTTGCCCATTGAGGTTTGTTTTGATTGGATAATCATAGACTTTATTCTCTTCAGGATTTATACGATGGATTGTTCCACTACTTGTACCTACCAAAACTTCTGTAGTATCATACACACCTACTGAATTTATAGCAGGGTATGAGAGTCCCTCACGAACAGTATAGTTAATAAATTTTCCATCACGCAAACGGCAAAGTCCGTGTCGGGCAGTCGGAATCCATAAATCTTCCTCTTGGTCTAAACATATAGCACGTACATCGTCAAACGCCTCTCCTGTTTCTGTAGTGAGGAGTTCCAATTTTTCTGTCAAGACATTACGACGATAAATATTATTACGAGTAACTATCCAAAAGTTTCCTGCTGGATCAAATTTCATATCATGAATTCTATCCTCTGACAGTTCTGGCAGTTGTTTTACTAAGGTATCATTATCATATCTCAATATACCACTATATGTTCCTACCCAAACTCTTTTTTGTTCATCTTGATATAGTTTAGATATACGGACATTTTCTATCTCTGAGGGTACTTGGCGCAACCTATTTTCTTCTAAAGTCAAAACACCTTGTTTGAGAGTAGCTAACCAAAATTTGCCTCTAGGATATTCTAAAATATCATAGATAGACTCAGAAGATAACTCTTTTGTAAAAATAGGGGTAAATTTTTTCTTGTTTACATCATATACAAACATTCCCCCTCCTCTAGTACCTACATAAATAGAATCGCCATTATCTGTAATATGGACAGCTTCAATATACTCACTTTCTAAACCATGAGATTGAAATGCACCATTTTTGTAGCTCAATAAACCACTTCCTTGTGTTCCAATCCAAAGTGTGCTATCCTTTGATTCTTTCAGTCTATTGACATTATTTGTCTTGAATACATCATTTGTATTTTTATTGTAACTATCAAAACTATTTCCATCAAAACGCAAAAGTCCATCGTAACTACTTATCCACAAGTATCCGTCTTTTGTTTGAATAAGTTGGAGTAATGAGCTAGAAGGAAGCCCTTTTTCACTATCCCAAATATCTATCAAAAACTGAGAAAGCTGTTTGTTTGGGTCAAATGGGGCGTGTTTATTTACTTTTTGAGCATATACAGATATTCCAACACACAAACAAAGCAGTGCTAAAAAGCATCTTACTAAATGGAAATAATTTTTAGTAGATGAGCAAAAGAAGTTTAAAAAAAAGTGTCTATCTTGTAATTGTTTCAAAGGAAAAATAGTCTATTTTGAATGAAAACACATTTTTTAACAGTTGCTAAGATTTAGATACTACAAAAATACTATTTTTTCTGACTTTACAAAGGATTCTGATATTTTAGAATTTGAAAAACAGGATTGTAGCATGGTAATTGGTAGTTCTTAATCATATCTTTTTTACAATTATTAAAGGTTGTCAAGGTTTTTACAGGTCTGATTATCAATGATTCATAAAAAATCAAATCGTGTCTATTTCTTCATAACGTTGGGTTTGCACATCCAATGCTATGGAAAAATAGTACCTAAATTAACTTAATAACGTTTAGTCCAACAGAAAAATACATGAAAAATTGGCATTATCCTATCGTCTTTCTAACTCTCTTCCTATACCTTAATTCATTATCAGATGGGTTGGCACAGTCGAAGCAACAAGAATTTTATACTAACGGAGCGTTGAAAGCAGAGGGAAAAAAAGTAAAAGACAACAAAGAAGGCTATTGGTTTTTATATTATCCTAATGGAACGACTATGGCTTTTGAAAAATATCAATACAACAAACTCAATGGTATTTCTAAATATTACACTCCAGAAGGAAAATTAGAGAGAAAAGAAATGTGGGTAAATGGGATGTTACAAGATTCAGCTTTTTTTTACTATCCCAACGGACAAATAAAACGAAAAGGAGTATATAGAGATGGAGCTTATGAAGGTCTTTGGTTATCTTTTTATGAAGATGGAACGCTTGCTAGAAGAGTTTTTTATGTAAAAGGGCAGTTGGATGGCTTAGTAGAAGAATATTTTTCGGATGGGAGTATGATACAATCTGGAACATATAAAAACGGAAAAAAACAAGGTTCTTGGACATATTATGATGAAAGTGGTATCGTGATGAGCCGAGGAATCTATACAGAGGGTAAAAAAAGTGGTTATTGGATTCACTACGATGAAAAAGGAAAACCTCAATATGAAGGAAAATATGAAAATGGAAAAGTTGTGGGCGATTGGTTTTACTACAAAAAAGGCAAACGCAAAAAAATAAAGAACAGCAAACTTCCCATCAAAGATTTAGAGTTTGAAGAGAGCTAAAACAAAAAATGGTAAATCAGAAACTAAAAAGTTACGATTTACCATTTATTATTTATAGCTTATTCGTCTATCCACTTAAATTTGTATCCTACACTTGTTTCAGGTTTCATTCGTTCTGCTACTCGCATAAGTCTTGCTGGTAGTTTCATAATATAGTCTCTAGCTTTTTCTCCTTTTTCGTTGAGGTCTGTAAGGTTGGCAAGATTCCATTTTTTAATCAGCATTTCCATAATATCTACATAATCTTCTGCTGTATAAACTCCTAGTCGTTGGGCGCAATCAGAAAAATGTTTGAAAGTTTCACCAGCTTTTCCACCTATTTCTTTAAGAAAATGGGCTGGCATTACTATTTTTTTACGCATCATATCCTCAAAAGCGAGTAGCATTTCATTAGTATCTACTTCCATAATTTTTTCTACAAAAGCCATGTACGCATACGCATGGCGAGCTTCGTCGGCAGCTACCAAATTACACATCTTTTCCAATTCAGTATTATCATGTGAGCCTGCAAGCTGCGCTACTCTTTTATGTGAAATGTTAGTAGCTAATTCTTGAAAAGAAGTATAGACAAAATTACGATAAGGGTCAGTGGCTGTTCCTATATCAAATCCATCGGCAATTAGGTGTTGTGTAGAAATTTCTACTTGCTTCATATTTACCTTGCCAGAAAGATAGAGATACTTGTTGAGTACGTCGCCATGACGATTTTCTTCTGCTGTCCAGCCTCTTACCCATTTTGTCCAAGGGTTTTCTTTTTCGCCTTGGTGTACGCCTTCTACATCCATCAGCCACGACTCATACGTTGGAAGCGCTTCTTCTGTTATCATATCGCCTATCAAAACAATCCAAAAATCGTAAGAGAGTTCTCTTGCTCGCTCTTGAAGCTCTTTTATTTTATCAAAAAATTCAAATTTAGAAGCATCTGGTAAAAGGTCTGAAGGCTGCCAATTACTTTCAATTGGGCGTAAAAATTTAGTTGTCATTTTGTCCACATAGCTTTCTAAGTGGCGCATCACTTCCAAACGAGAAGGCGAAAGGGTGAGTACATTATTCATAGACTATTTTTTTAACATCAATTTATTATAGTATCTGTATTTTTTTCTTACAAATATAAAATTGATAAGTTATTTATTTGATTGTGTGTATTTGTGTGGTGTTTATTTTGATTTGCAAGATACAAATTTAATAGCCTAAAGAAATACAAATCTTGGTATTCAGACAATGATTTTTGTCATAATAATTTATATGAAGATAAAATACGACTAATTTTTGAACCACATAAACACATAGGTAAATGGACAATGGATAATTAAGTAGTTAGCTGGTATAATTTTGTTATTTTCAAAAGCTAGTGCAATTTTATAAAAAGTTGAATTTTAACTTTGTCAATGGTCTTTGCGAAGAAAAAAACAGACCTTGACAATAGTTTTTATAAACTAAATTGTACTACTTAACTACCCATTATCAAACGTTCGTTCAACAAAGCTAATTTTAGATTATTCATTTACTTACATTGTCTGCATTTCAACAAGTTTTGAATATGCTCCTTGTTGCTCTATTAGGCTTTGGTGTGTCCCTGTTTCTACTACTTTGCCTTCATTGATAACTATAATTTTATCTGCGTGTTGAATTGTACTCAAACGGTGAGCAATAACGAGTGTTGTTCTTCCTTCCATTAGCTTGTAAAGAGCTTCCTGCACTAGCTGTTCCGATTCAGAATCTAGTGCCGAAGTAGCTTCATCTAAAATTAGAATAGCTGGGTTTTTCAAAACGGCTCTTGCAATACTGATGCGTTGACGTTGTCCTCCAGAGAGTTTGCTTCCTCGGTCGCCTATATTAGTCTGATAACCTTCATCTGTTTTAATGATAAATTCGTGTGCATTGGCAATTTTGGCAGCTTTTTCTACATCTTCCTCAGTAGCAGTTTCTATTCCGAAGGCAATATTATTAAAAATAGTATCATTGAAAAGAATGGCCTCTTGCGTAACAATTCCCATTTGAGAACGTAACGACTCTAATGTCCACTGTTTTAGGGAAACATTATCTAACAAAATATCTCCTTCTTGTGGGTCGTAGAAACGAGCCACTAAATCAGCTAAGGTAGATTTCCCTCCTCCCGACATTCCAACCAATGCCACTATTTCGCCTTTGTTTATAGTTAGATTTACGTTATTCAATACCTTTCTTTCTGTATCTTCTTCATTTCTGTATGAAAAACTAAGGTCTTTGATTTCTATTTTATCAGAAAAATTTTCTAATTTCTTGGCATTTGGCAAATCGCTTATTGCTGTTTTTGTATCTAATACCTCCAAAACTCTTCTTCCAGATATAATTCCACGTTGCATATTTGTTATGAGTGTAGAACCTTCTTTTATTGGAGGAATAATTTGAGAAAATACAGCAATATAGGCAATAAAAATTTCTGCTGATATTTCGCCATCAATTACCATATTTCCACCATAAAGCAAAATAACAGCAATGGTAATAACACCCAAAAACTCTGATAGTGGTGCTGATATGTCTCTTTTATTATCGTAAGAAGTTTTGGCATGGCGATAACGTTCATTGAGCTTGTCAAACCTTGAAAGAATAAATTTTTGGGCATTGAAAGCACTTACTATTTTTGCTCCAGAAAGAAGCTCATCTAACATCGACAAAATATCACCTAGAGTTGTCTGTGATACATTACTACTCTTACGAAGTTTTCTTGAAATAAGTGCGATAATTCCTCCTGAAATCGGTAAAAACACAAAAGAAAAAAGTGTTAGTTTCCACGACCAATACACAAGTAAAATGAAATAGACAATAAACGTAAGAGGCGCACGCAAAAGGCTTTTAAACTCATTGTAAACAGAACTTTCTACTTCTCTAGCATCGTTTGAAAAACGAGACATCAAATCGCCTTTTCTTTCTTGTGAAAAATAGCCCACATTCAATGAAAGAACGTTTTCAAAAAGAGCTTTTTGAAGACGTGCTGTCGCTTTAAAACGAATGTTATTAACGATAAATAGAGCTAAATAACGAAAAATATTAGATAAGAAAACGGTTATAACAAGCACTTTACAGACAAAATATAATGCTTCCATCTTTCCCTCTTCTACAACAGTTTTTGAGACGTGATAATTGAAAAGAGCTTTAAAATAACCAAAAGTCCAAGCAAAATTAGGAGCTTCTCCTACAATTTTTGTAGGCGTTTCGTCTGGAAACAATATGTTGAGAAGTGGTACTAAAAGTGTAAAGTTGATTGCTCCAAAAATAATAGCTAAAACAGATACCAGTATGTATAAAGGTACAAAATTTCTGAAAGGGCGCATAAAGCCCATTAATCGCCAAATTACATTCATCAGTTATCAGTTATCAGTTATCAAGACGAAACTGTGTTTTTGTTGTATTTTATTGCTAAGTTAAAACTATCTCTTAAAGGGAATATTAGCTTCACTGCTTTAACAGGTCGTAATTCTATAATAATCTTATTCCAATCATCATAATATCATCAGTTTGGCTATTATTTGCCTGCCATTTTTCCAACTGATTCTCTATATGAATTTTTTGCTTTTGTAGTGGCATTTTGTGAATTTGACTAAGCATTGTATATAGGCGTTTTGTCATAAATTTTTTATCATTTTTTCCTCCAAACTGGTCTTGATAGCCATCAGAAGCAAGATAAATAGTATCTCCCACTTGATAATAAATAGTTATGTCTTCGTATTTACGTTTGATTTTTAATTCGTGTCCACCGATAGGCAATGCCCCTGCTTTGAAGCGATTGAATTCTCCATCTTTATCTACATACAACATAGGCTGTTTTGCTCCTGCATAAGTAATTGCTTTTTCTTTTGTATTGATACGACAAATAGCTATATCCATTCCATCTTGTATGTTTGTTGCCTGCTTGTGTAAGTGGTTGAGCAAACGGTTATGAAGCTCAAGGAGCATTTGAGCAGGAGAACGTACTCCAGCCTGTGAAGCAAAAATATCTTGTAAAAGAGAATTACAAAGAATACTCATAAATGCCCCCGGAATTCCGTGTCCTGTACAATCAGCTAAAGCTACATAAAACTCTCCTTCTCGCTCCTCAAACCAATATCCGTCTCCACTTACAATATCTCTAGGACGGTCAATGACAAAATAATCATTTAATTCATCAAAAATAGACGTTGTATTTACCTGTACTGCATTTTGTATAAGTCTAGCATAATTAATACTTTGTTTGAGTGTTACATTATTACTTTCTATGATAGCAGTCTGTTTAGACATTTTCTCATATACAGAGCGAATTTCATCATTTTGAGAACGCAATCTTATAATAGTTTTCTTTTTTATTTGTGCGCTGTACACAAACAAAGCTACTAACAAAAGAGCTATTATCGTAATTGCTGAAACTAGATAAATTGTAAGACTTTTATTTTTACTTTCTTCTCTTAGTAGTTGGTTTTCTTTTGCTTTTCGTTCTGACTCATAGTACGTTTGCATATTTGCTACTTGGTGTTTACGACTGATATTTGAAAGGCTATCATTCATAATTGTAGCAATAGCTTGATTCTCAAAGGCTTTTTTATAATCTCCTGCTCTAAAGTAAATATCACGTAATGCCTCATGTCCGTTCCGAACCAAAGCAGCATAACGAAATTTTTGGGCTAAATCTACGCCTTCTTCCACTGTATTTATGGCTTTAGAGAGGTCGCCTTTTGCTGCATAAATCTCCCCTAATTTTATCATATTGACAAGATTGCCATAATTATCATTGATTCTTGTTGTTATCTCTGAACTTTTAGAAATGTATGAAGTCGCTTTTCCTAAATCTTCTTTTTTGAGATAAGCATCTGCCAAATTAAAGTATAATTTATACATCAAATCTTCATCTTCTAATTTCTCTGCAATGACTAAGCCTTGCTCTATAGGTTCGATAGCTTCATCAAAACGTTTCAAATAGATAAGACTGATTCCTTTCAAGTTTAATGCACTTGCAAATCCGTATTCAGAACCCATTTCTCGCCATAATTTTTCTTCTTTTATAGAATATTTATATGACTGTTCGTAATCTCTCATAAGAAGATAGGTAACAGCTACTTTATGAATAGCATCTGTTTGGAGCGAATCGTTTCCTAATTCTTCAGCTATGCTTACACCTCTAAGTAACAAAGTAAGTGCAAAATCAGATTCTCCTTGATTTCTATGTATTACTCCAGCGTGTATAGATGTTTTGGCTATCCAAAAACTATCTCTGATTTCGGTGGCTTCTTTTACTGCTAATGTTGCATATTCTAATGCTTTTTCTGAATCTCTTAATTGTCTTCTATAAAAATTTGATATTTCTACTAACAACTCTACTTTTTTAATGGACTTTGCACTTTTGGCTTGCAAAATGAGCTGCTCTGCTTCTTTCTCTTTTTGTTTTATTTTTCTATCCTTTTCTACTTCTACTCCTTCAGAGTAAGTGCTATCTAGTTGAGCGTACACAGTAGATACACAAAAAAAATAGCAAGTGAATGTTAAGAATAAAACTAGATAGTTACAATAAAATTTGAAAATGTATTTGTCTAACATAAAATAAAAATTCTTAGTTAGCTTTAGTCGTGTAAAATAGGATGGCAATTCAGAAAAATAGTGTTTCTCATACTAATAGAAACGTGTAAATATACAAAAAATTAACCTCTGTTTCTTCTTCGCTCTTCTTTTCGTCTTTGTTTGTGTTCTATTCTTTCTTGACTTGTAATTTCAAAATCTATCCTATTTTTAACAGTATCAATGGCTAAAAACAGAGCATTGCGAAACGAACTTTCATCAGCCTTATTCTTTCCTGCAATGCCATAGGCCGTTCCGTGGTCTGGAGAAGTTCTGACAATAGGCAAACCTGCTGTAAAATTTATTCCATCATGAAATGCCAGTGTTTTGAATGGAATAAGCCCTTGGTCGTGATACATAGCCAAAATTCCATCAAATTTTTTGTATTCCCTTGCCCCAAAAAAACCATCAGAAGGAAAAGCTCCATACACTAAATGTCCTTTTTGTCTGAATTTTTCAATAACAGGCTCAATAATCTCTTTTTCTTCACTACCTAAAAGACCATTTTCTCCTGCATGTGGATTCAATCCTAAAAGAGCTACTTTGGGTTTTTCAATACCAAAATCTTGTTTTAGAGAATATAACATCAAGTTGAGTTTACTTTCTATCTTTTTGGCTGTGATAGCTGTTGGAACATCTTTTAAAGGAATATGTCCTGTAACTACACCCACACGCAAACCTTCATAGACCAAAAACATCAAGCTATCTTTGAATTCTTCTTTACTAAATTTTTCTGTCAAATATTCTGTGTGTCCAGGAAAATTAAACTCTTCTGACTGAATATTATCTTTATTTATGGGGGCAGTAACTAGTGCATCTATCCATCCCTCTTGCATTGCTTTTGTTGCTCCCTCTAAGGCTGCCAATGCACAAGCACCTGCCTCTTTTGTAATTTTTCCAGCCTCCACTTCTACTTTTGCAGAAGAACAGTTGATGATATTTACTTTGTGTCTATGAATAGAAGTAGCTAAATTTTCATCATCTATGAAATGTTGTTGGAAGGCAAAGTCTATATTTAATAATTTTTTATAGTGAGAAAAAACTCGTGCTGCGCCAAAAATTACAGGAATACAAAGGTCTAAAACTCTTGTATCAGTAAGTGTTTTCAAGATTACTTCGATTCCAATTCCGTTAAAATCGCCCATAGAAATTCCTATTTTCGGACGAAAACGCTTTGGTCGTTCTTTTTTCTTTGCTGATAAATTATCTAATTTGTCTTCTCCGTTATTTGATTCAAAAGGATAAAAGGAGGTTTTGTTTTCGTTTTCCAAGGTAATGAATGACTAGTGGGACAAATATTTGAATTACAAAATTACAAAACTATTTTACTATTTCAGTTTTATTTAATATTCCTTAATTTTGTATTTTTACACAAAAAACTCAATCTTATAAAATTATGTGGGTTACTAAAAGAGTCTTTATCCTAACTTCAGTTTTACTTCTAATTTCTAACGTTGCTTTTTCGCAAGCAGGGGTATATAAAACTTATAAAGATTATTTGAACAATAACTTGACAAACTACGGTCGGTATTCAAGTGTATATCATTTTTTGGGGAGGTTTACTGTTAGTTTCGAAAATGAGAGAGGAAAAAAAACAGATATAAAAATAAGAAAAGGAAATATTTGGGGATATAAAAATAATAATGGAGATGTATATAGAGTAGATGAAAAGAACTATCCTCGCAAGATTACATCTTTCGGTAAAATTGTTGTTTATGGCAACTATACTGAAAAAGGATATAGCATTGTAACAAAGCGAGACCCACAAACAGGTTTTTCTTCTACCTCTTCCACTCCTTACTTATTTTCATTTGGTACAAATGGAGATATGGAATTGTTGAGTAAAAACAATCTCAGAAGAGCCTTAAAAAAAAGAAAAGATAAAATGGGGTTAGAATTACTAAAGAAAGTTAGTGTTTTTAAAGGTTATCTAGTAATGGATTTTATAAGAGATTATAATGAAGCAAACAAATAGAGAACTACAAAGAAGTAGGACGTACGCTTTCTAATTTTTCAGTACTCTTTGCATGCTTAGAAACTTTTGTCCTGTGTCCATAAAAACGAGCATAGACTTTTGTAAATTCTGCTCCAAAAAACAAAATTAAGCAAGCATAAGAAACCCAAAGCAAAATCAAAACTATCGACCCAGCAACACCATACGTAGAGGCAGGTTCTGCCATTCCAAAATAAAGACTCAATCCTTCTTTACCTATCGTAAATAAAATAGCTGTTACAACTCCTCCAATTCCAACAGTTTTCCAAGGAATTTCTCTGTCTGGAAGTGTTTTGAACATAAAACCAAACAAAACACCTATGATGAGTAAAGAAATTAAAATTTCAATCGCTGTCATGCCATACACCATAAAATCAGGCAAAAATCTCATCATCCAATCAGAAAGTGTAGATATGAGAGCAGAAACAACGAGGGAGATTAGTAATAAGAAAGCTATGATAACAATCATTCCAAAAGAAGTTGCTCTATCAGTAACTAATTTCATAATTCCATTTGAAGCATCAGGTTCTACTTCCCAAATATGATTAAATGACTTTTGAAGCTGCACAAAAACTCCAGTAGCACCAAAAATCAGTGAGCCAATACCTACAATCAAAGCAAAGGTAGAATCTTCTGTACTCAGTGCATTTTTTATCATTTCTTGTACGGCTTCGGCTGCGTCTTGTCCTATCATTCCAGAAATTTGTCCAGTAACTTCTCCTCTGACAGCCTCTTCTCCAAATAATGCTCCTGCTGACTTTATTACCATAATCAAAAGTCCAGGTAAAGAAAAAATAGTGTAATAAGCAATCACAGCACTTTCACGAAAAGGGTCTAAAGCATTCCATTCTGTATAAGTTTCTTTAAGCAGTTTGCCTAAATCTTTGAATCTAAATTTGCGAGCCATATAATGTAAAGATTAAAAAATGAAGTCTAAAAAATATAAAGCAAAAAGCATATTAAATAATGACTTTGCTCTGATATAACTACAACCTACAAAAACTAATTTTGTTATTCTCTTGATAATTAATTTATTCTCCTAACTCTTTTGCTCTTTTTTGTGCTGCTGTAAGTCCATTTCCTATTTTTTCGCCTAAACTTTCCTCTGAAAAAACTTTTAAAGCAGCTTCAGTTGTTCCTCCCCTAGAGGAAACTCTCTTTATCCATTCTTCACACGAATAGTTGCTTCTGTTTTCCAAATGTACAGCACCCATAAATGTCTGTGTAACCAATAGCTCTGCTTCCGAATGAGAAAAACCCATTTCTTGCGCCTTTTTTATCATAGCTTCCATAAAATAATAAACATAGGCAGGACCGCTTCCAGAAATTGCTGTAACGGCATCAATTTTTTCTTCTTCTGAAAAATAAAGAGATTTTCCAGTAGTATTCAATAGGTTTTGCACAAAAAATAGCTCTTCTCTTGTAACAGATTCGTCTGCTGTAAAGCCTGTCATTCCCATTCCAATTTGTGAGGGTAAGTTGGGCATTGCACGAACAACTTTTGTTGTTCCCAAAGCCTTTTTCAAGGTTTCTATTTTTACACCTGCCATAATAGAAAGAATTGTTTGAGTAGGCAGAATATAATTTTTCAAGTTCTCAAAAAGTAGAGACGTATCCTG
This sequence comes from Bernardetia sp., assembly GCF_020630935.1. NCBI lineage: Bacteria > Pseudomonadati > Bacteroidota > Cytophagia > Cytophagales > Bernardetiaceae > Bernardetia > Bernardetia sp. The sequence goes on along the minus strand of NZ_JAHDIG010000002.1, from coordinate 28,530 downwards.
TGGTTTGACTGCCAAGATGATGAGCTTTACTTTTGACACTCTCTCATCTGGAGACGAAATAACATACTGATACCCTTTTTTTCTAAGCAAATCAGCTTTTTCTGTGGTTTTTTCCAAAATAAGTAAATCGTCTTTGGTAATGGAATGCGATAAAAGGAAACTCTCTGCATACGTTGTTCCCATATTTCCTGCACCTACAATCAGTATTTTCATTTTATTGAAGTATTCGAATGACAAATAGTATTTTACAAAAAAATAAATAAATTTCAATCTTTTTTTTAGTCCTCAAATAGATTACGGTCTGCTACTCTAAATTTGTAATATAAACAAAGAGAAAAACGACTCTTTGAAAGAATTATAAGTGGTAAATGGTAAGTGATAAATGACCTATTTATTCTGTGATTTCATTAGCTCTGCTAATTTACCAATTCATAATTCGTAATTGAACAACTCGTAATTAAATTTTCAAACCAAATTTACCTATTTATTTATTATGGACAAGAATCAAATTAAAAACGACTTTTCTTCTCTCCTAAAAAACTATTATCACCAACGTCACGAAGTGATAACGAAGGAAGAATCTGTAGCAAAGGCAAAGGAAATTACTCTTTTGCAGACAGCTCGTACCTACACTCCAGACAGCATTGTAAAAGGTCTTGGCTCGCTCCAACTTACTTTTGCTGATACACTTACACAATGGTCTAAAAAACTACAAGACGAATCTGAAAAACGCTCACAGATTGAGGATGCTATCGAAATTGAGAAAAAAAGGCTTCAAAACTTACACCAAGTAAAACTTGCTGCTGATGCGCTGTATTTGCTCAAACAAGAACACGAATCTAAACTAGCAGAACTGACAGAAGCCCACCAAAAGAGAATGGAACTGATGGCAAACTCTCGCAAAGAAGATGAGGCTTTTTGGAAAAAGGAAAATAATCTTTTTGAGAAAGAAGTAAAAGAATCGGAAGAACGCACACAGAAAACTCGTCAGCAAGAAGAAGAACGTTTTGAGTACGACCAGCAGCGTAACACACAACTTGCCACTGATGCTTTTGAAGCACAGAAAAAACAAACTGTACGCAAACTTGCTGAGCAAAAAGCTGAAAAAGAAAAGGCTTGGAATGGTCGTGAGGAAGTATTGTCTGAAAAAGACGAAAAGCACCAAAAAAATCTTACTTTGATTGCAGAATTTGATGAAAAACTCAAAAATGAAGTCAAAAAAGCAAGAGAAAAAGCAGCTAATGAAGCTACTAAAGAAGGAAAAATAGTTGCTGACCTTATGGAAAGAGAAGAAACTGCCAACGCACAAATCTTTGCTGAACAAATAGAAGATTTAAAACTCAACGTGGAAACTGGCAAATTAGAAATCGATAACTTGACAAGCCAGCTCAATCACGCATTAGAACAGGTTCAGTCGCTTTCATTGAGAGCTTTTGATAACCCTACTTCTTCTAAATAAATCTGTTCATTCCAAAACCTTTTGAATAAATAAAAAATCTGCCCAAAATCCGTAGTCATCTACTCTATCAAATTTTTTATTTCAAAACACTTTCAAAATCTTCAAAAAATATTAGTATTATGGCAATTTCAATGAAAAACACAAAAAAAGAGATTATCGATGCATATAGGTCTCTTGAAAGAGAAAATAAATCGCTCCAAGCAGAAATTACAAAACTTAAAACCGAGAACCGAACACTGCAAAGCAATTTAGAAAAAGGACTTACTGTGCAAAAAGTGGTGCAAACCAAAGCACAACCTATAAAAACAACTCCAGCAGTTTCTTTCAATGGGGGAGGTTATCAGTCGGTAGAAAGCGTAGTTACAGCATTTGAAAACATCAAAGGTAATGTTGGTATTGCCATTAGTGGGCTTTCAGATAATCTGACAAAAGAAGCTGCAAACTTGGCTGTTTTGCAGGAAGAGAGCAACGAGATTGAAAGCCAACTTTTAGAGCTTCATCAGATTGAAGAAGCCGAAGAAAGCACGCTTTCTGACATTATTAGAGAATATATTGAGAAATCAGAATCTTTTGAGAAAATAATTACTCAAACTGAAAAAGAGCAATTAGAAGCCGAAGAGGAAGCTAAAAAGGCTTATGAAGAAGCCGAAGACTTGCATAATTCAACACTTTCTGAACGTAAAAAAGAGTGGCAAACCAGCCTAGACAGAGAAAACGAAGCCTATCATTATCAGCGCAATTTGGAGCGTCAGCAAATAAAAGACGAGGCAGCACAGCTTGCCAAAGTTCGTGCAGAAGAACTTGCTACGCTTAAAGAAGAGCAAGAAAAAGAGTGGGCATTGCGTGAAAAACTTCTATCTGAAAAAGAGCAAAGCTATGAAGAAGCAACACAAAAAGCAGAGGAACTTCCTAAGAAACTAGACAACGAAACAAAACGTGTTTATGAGAAGACCAAAGCTGTCATTCAGAGAGAAAATAAATCTAAATCTGATTTGTTAGCAAAAGAAAACGAAGGCAAAAAACGCATTGCAGAACGCCAAATTACAGCTCTTTCTGGAAAAATTGCACACCAAGATGCTCAAATTAAGTCGCTCAACGCACAACTGACTAGCGCACTCAAAGAGGCAAAAGAATTGGCTATCAAGGCAATAGATGGAGCGTCGGGCGCAAAATCACTCGCTGCACTTCGTGAAGTAGCTTTTGAGCAGTCTAAACAGAATGGGAAGAAATAAAAAAAACAACTTTCTAAACTACTTATCACTAAACAAATTCAACCCAATAAAGACTATTAAAAATCTTTGTTGGGTTTTACTCTGTCTAAAATAACTTTAAATAATTGATAAAAAATGCTAACTTAGACTTGTAAAGTTTAAAAGAAGGATGTACTTTGCCTACATAAACTTTAAAATTCAGAATAAACTTTTGTTGTATCTGAGTTTTTTGAAGAAATAGAAAATAACTCTCAAACCCCTTAGTTTTTAAATATGGGCGAAATAGAAATAGCTGAACTACGTAAACTGACTACTTTCATCAAAGATAAGTTTGATTATAACTTTAAAGATTATGCTATGTCTTCGTTTAGAAGACGCATTAAGCGTATGTTAGATTTGTATAAGCTACAAACTGTAGATGAACTTATCCATATTCTGAATACAAAAGAAGGTTTTTTTGAAGAGTTTGTATCCGAATTGACTGTAAATGTTACAGAAATGTTCAGAGACCCTACATTTTGGCGTGTTTTGAAAGAGCATATCATTCCTAATATTATGCTCAACCACAACAAAATCAGTATTTGGCACGCTGGCTGTTCTTCAGGAGAAGAAATTGTTTCTATGTCTATCGTTTTAGATGAAATGGGAATTTTAGACAAAGCCAAAATTGTAGCCACAGATATTGACCGTTCTATTATTGCAAAAGCAAAAGAAGGACGCTATCCCCTCAAACACATGGAGGTAAATCGTAAAAATTATTTACGCTACCAAGGCAAATTTTCGTTAGAAAAATATTATACAGAAGTAGGCTCAGAGGCTGTTATCAATAAAGCTCTTTTAGAAAATGTTTCCTATCGCAAACACGATTTAGTACAGGGAAGTGTATTTTCAAAATTTGACTTAGTCTTGTGTAGAAATGTAATGATTTATTTCAATCAAACATTACAAAATCAAGTATTGCACCGTCTCCACGAGAGTTTGTTTAAATATGGTTACTTAGTTATTGGTTCGAAGGAATCTTTAATTTGGTGTGATATTGCACACAAGTTTATTGTAGTAAATAATGAAGAAAAAATTTACAAAAAAATTAAAGATTAAAACTAATTATTTTAAACTATCCTATTTTTTCAAACTATTAGTAGCTAATTTTTGAGCTAAATGGTAAAAGAAACACATCTTATAAGCAAATACAAGGCAGTTGTTATTGGAGGTTCGGCTGGAAGTTTTCAACCTATGGTTCAGATTCTTTCCTCTATTCCTCGTGAGTTTCCATTGCCTATTTTTCTGTGTTTACATAGGCTCAAACACGTACGCCATGGGTTTGTAGAAGCACTTTCTATAAAAAGTCAGAAAGAAATTATTGAGCCAACAGATAAAGAAAGCATCAAAAAAGGAATTGTATATTTAGCCCCTGCCAATTATCACATGGCAGTAGAACTTGGAAATTCTATCTCTTTAAATACAGAAGAACTAATAAATAATTCTCGTCCTGCAATAGATATTACCTTCGAATCGGCAGCGTATGTATATCGTGATAAGTTGATAGGTATTTTACTCTCTGGAGCAAACAAAGATGGAGCAGTAGGAATGCAAAAAATAAAATATAGAAAGGGTCTGACCATAATTCAAGATATTGAAGAGAGTATGATAAATGCAATGCCAATGGCAGCGAAAAATATAGTAGATATTGATTATGAATTGAAAGTAGATGAAATTATAGAGTTTCTATTAAAGCTCAACAAAATTTATCAGTAGTATCAAAACTCAGTATTACTGCCAGTATTTGCTAGTACAAACCCAATTAAATAAGAAATGAGTTTAATTTGTTAAGAAAATATGAAAAAATTCTTTCAAAATAGCACTTGGTTTATAATCACCATTGGAGTATATTCCATTGGTATTTTTGTATCTGGCTTTCTTTTGCTTCAATTAAATAAGACACTCCAAGATGCTAGTCTGTTAGATGATAATAGAAATTATTGGATGGGCTTTATTCTTTCTGAATTACTTTTAGGGCTTATTCTGATGGTTGCTTTTTATGTGCAGTGGCAGCGCAAACAAGCACAAGGAGACATTATTTATGTAGATAGATATGTCAGTGAAGAAACAAATGATGATGATACACAAATAAAAGTATTGGACTGGAACAAACAAAGAGAAGAATTATCCAAATTATTAAAAAACTCAAATAAAAATCAGTTATCAAATGATATTCTTAGGCACGTATGTAGCCAATTAGAAGCAGTTTCGGGAGCTTTCTATATTGCTCAAACGGATACGGACATAAGGAGAATAGAATTGGTAGCTGCGTATGCTTTTGCACTTCCTGATAGTCAGAAACTATTTTATGAATTTGGTGAAGGAATAGCAGGACAAGTAGCCAAAATAGGACAAAAAACATATATAAAAAACATTCCAGAAGGTTATCTCAACATTCTTTCTGGTTTGGGAGAGAGCCAACCTTCTGTTCTTTTGGCTGTACCTATCCAGCAAGACAATACAGAGAAAGAAATAAAAGAAAATCCAGTGAAAGGAGTTATCGAATTGGCTTCCTTCAAAGAGTTTAGCGATTCAGAAAAGGAATATGTAGATAAAGTAGCCGATTTGGTAGCCAAACATTTATAATTTTTGCTTAGGAAATTCAAATATATTGTTAGTCTATTATATCCTATCAAAAATCCAACACATTGGCGTATTCGTGATTTTTAATTTTTAATTGTCGATTTACTTAATTATTTTTAAAAATAAATTTAAAACTCTAATTTAGCTCTATGCTCAATCGGTTCAGCATTCGTAATAAAATCACGCTATTACTTTTAACAGTAGTGCTTGGTGCTGCATTAGTGCTTAGTTGGGTTTCCTACTACCGTGGAAAAGAGGCTATTGAGTTACGTTATTGGCAAAACTTGAAGGTAATCAATACACTAAAGAGTAAAGAAATTCAAGGTGTTTTTTCTCAAATTAGTTCACATGTTAACCTGCTTCAAGAGTATTCTTCTGTATTACAATCTCTTCGTCGTGTCAATACAATTAATGAAAAAAGTTATACTGACACACTACAAAATCAACTTAGAAATCAACTAGATAAGTCTTTACTTCCCTTTCAAAAAACATATAATTATCCAAACTTAGTGTTGATAAACAAGGATGGAAGAGTTATATACAAAACAAATCCAACAGCAGATTACCTTGTCTTTGGTAGAATTTATGACCGTTATCAAGTTCTTCTCACCCATGCAGGTGATGGTATTTATTTCAATGAACCACGAATAGCAAAAGAACTTTCCGATGCTCCAAGAATGGAAGCTATTGCACCCATTTATGACCCAGAGCAAAATTATTTGATTATAGGCTATATCATTGTAGAACTAGATATGCAAGTAGTATATGATGTAGTGGCTGATAGAACAGGATTAGGAGAAACAGGTGAAATTGTTTTGGGAAGACAAAAAAGTGGAACTACACTTACCTTTTTAAATAAATTGAAGGAGCAGAATCCCAATACCCCCAAAATTATAGGAGATGGAAAAGCAGAGGGTTTAGAAAGAGTATTAAAAGAAAAAACAACTGGTTACGGTTCTTCAATAGATTATAAAGGAGAGAAAACGCTTGCTGCTTGGAATTATATAGAAATTGTAGATTGGGGAATGGTAACACAAATAAATAGGAGTGCCGTCGAAAGTGATTTGAATGGGCTTGTTCTTGCCTTTATCCTAACAGGAGCCATTATTATTATTGTTGCTGGTGGTCTTGCGTTTGGCTTTTCTACTATTCTAACTCGTCCTATTGAACGCCTACAAGTAGTTTTGGGGATTGTAGCCAAAGGAGAGTTGCCAAGAGAAATTAAAAAAGGAACTAAGGACGAGATTGGACAAATGACAGAAGCTGTCAATAATTTGGTGCAAGCTCTCAAAAGAACGGCTGATTTTGCCCACCAAATAGGAAAAGGAAACTATAAGGCTTCTTTTCGCCCTATGGGAAAAAATGATACTTTTGGTAATGCTCTTATTACGATGCGAGATAGCATTCAAGATGCAGATAGCAAAGACAAACAAAGAAACTGGATTGTTTCTGGTGTAGCAGAAGTAGGACAAATTTTGCGTGAATATCAGACTATTGAACTTCTCTCTGAAAAAATAATTGCTTTTATTACCGAAAAAATAAATGCTGTTCAAGGTAGTTTTTATGTTGTTGAGGAAGACGAGATTACCCAAGAAAAAACCATTGAAATACGTGCGACGTATGCTTACCACAAAAGGAAATACTTAAAAAAATCATTTCGTTTTGCTGAAGGATTGGTAGGGCAGGCTGCTATCGAACAAGACATTATTCTTCGTACAGAAATTCCAGATAATTATATGACTATTAGTTCTGGACTTTTGGGAGAACAAAAACCAAAGGCACTACTTATCGTACCTCTCATTACAGATGAAAAAGTATATGGAGTAATGGAATTTGCAGGACTGACAAGGTTTTCAGATACTGAAATTAATTTCCTTCGTGAGATTAGCATTATCATAGCAAGAACAATCTTCAATATAAAAGTAAATAACCGTACAGTTTCTCTCTTACAAGAATCTCAACAAATGAGTGAAGAACTTCAACTACAACAAGAAGTTTTGCGCCAAAATGCAGAAGAGATGGAATCTACACAAGAAGAATTGCGTAAATCTAATGCAAGACTAGAAGAGCAAATTTTGGAGGTAAACCGAACGCAAAAACGTATGCAGGTTCTCTTAGAAAATGCTTCTGAGGTAATTACGATTTATGAAAAAAATGGAAAAGTGCGTTATATAAGTCCGTCTATTGAATCTATTTTGGGATACGAACAATCTGAACTTATAGGAACAAATGATGTAGAAAATGTTCAACAAGGAAGTAAAGACACTTTCCGACAGCTTTTTGAAAATCTTTTAGAACATCCAGACGAAAATATTACTATTCAATATGAATATCGTAAGAAAAATGGCGACCCTGTTTGGTTGGAAGCAACAGGTACAAATCGTCTGTCAGACCCTGCTATTAGAGGAATTGTAATCAACTCTAGAGATATTACAGAACGCAGGCGTGCAGAACAAGAAGCTCGTATGCGTGGACAAATGCAGGCTCTTTCTGAAAACTCTCCCGACCTTATTATGCGTCTGAACCCAGAAGGAAAGATTTTTTATGTCAATCCAACTATTAAAAATTTGACAGGATTAGAACCTTCAATTTTGAATAACAAAATGATGAAAGGCTCAGAGTTACCTACTCCAATCATTAACAAAATTGAGGAAATTACTGCTAAAGTTAATCGTACAGGAAATAAAGTATTAAGAGAACTAGAAATTGACTCTGTGGCTGGTGAACGTGTGATGCAAACCACAGCTATTCCAGAATACAACGACCAAGGCTATTTAGAATCTATTTTGGTAGTTTCTCATGATATTACAGAAAGAAAAAGAACTGAGTTTGAAGTCAGAGAAACCAATCGTAAAATTTCTGAAAGTATCAACTATGCAAGGCGTATTCAAGGAGCAATTTTGCCAGAAAGTCGTCATTTGCAAAGTATTTTCCCAGATTCTTTCATTCTATACAAACCTAGAGATATTGTAAGTGGAGATTTTCCTTGGTATGTACAGAAAGGAGACGATGTTTATGTTGCAGCTGTGGACTGTACAGGACACGGCGTTCCGGGGGCTTTAATTTCTCTTATTGGATATTTTATTTTAAATGAGATTTTAAGCTCTAGCCAAGAAGTTCTCTCACCAGCACAAATATTGGACAAACTCAACCGAGGTGTTGCCCAAACACTACGACAAGATACAGAAGGAAATACAAAAGACGGTATGGACATTGCGCTTTGTCGTATCAATCAAAAACAGAATAAACTAGAGTTTGCTGGAGCGCATCGCCCTCTATATATTGTACCAAAAGAAGGAGACTTAATACAAGTTAAAGGCGATAGAAAACCGATTGGTGGAGGGGCTATTTATAGTCAAAGTGATGACTTTACAAATCATAGTCAAAAAATTTCGAAAGGAGATTCTATTTATATCTTCTCTGATGGCTTACCAGACCAATTTGGTGGAGAAGAGGACAGAAAATTCTCTGCAAGACAAATAAGAGAAATTTTGATGGAAAACAGAACTCAAAATATGGAAGAAATGTGTAATACCTTTGAAAATTCCTTTAACGAATGGATGGGAACAAGCAAACAGATTGATGATATATTAATGATTGGTATAAAGTTTTAATGTGTTTGTCTTAAAGATTTCGTTTTTTCAAAAAAATGGAGATAATTTTGAAAGTTATTTTGTATCTTCCTTTGTTCTTCTAAGAATTTATCCTAACTTAAAGGCAAGTTTAAAAATAAAAAGGTAGAAAACTAATTTCTATAAAGTTCTTAGTTAAAACGAGAAATAATACAACTTACTTTTAATTTAAGTGTGTTTTCGCTAAAGCCCCTTTTTATTTGGATAAAACCTTTGCTTAGAACATTATTTTCTATGTACTTTTGTTAAACTGACTTATTAGAAGGTTTATCAATGCAAATATTTTAGTTTATTTTTAGCTGGGCTATCTAATTTTTAATACGAATACTAAAAATATTTTACAGATACTCTCAAGATATTTAAGCCACTCATTATGAAATATATTTATGACTTACATAAAGTTATGCTCAAACAAAACTTGCTTTTAGTATATGAAGGTGAGTTTAGCCAAGAGATAACTAAGGCAGTTTTGGCTATGGCAGAACGTAATATGGACTCTTTTGGAGAACAGCGTAAAGTCAAAACAAAAGTGTTTAATGTCATGGTAGAATTACTCCAAAATATTTTTAAGCATTCACAGAGTTATCAAGAAGAGATATACGGAAAAAATAACGCTATTTTTTCTCTTGCTAAGACTGATGATTATTATTTTGTATTGTCAGGTAATCCACTCTTTACAAACGAAGTAGGAGATTTAGAACATCGCTTGACAGAAATAAACAAGTTAGATGCTGCTGGTCTTAAAGAAGAATACAAGCGAATAATTAAAAGTAAGAAAGGTGTTGGTAAGGAAGGACTATCTGAAAAAGGTGGTGCTGGTCTTGGTTTCATAGATATGGCTCGTAAGTCAGGGAATCAAATTCGCTTTGACTTTGAGAAAATCAATGACGAATTATCTTTCTTCTCTCTTCGCATGACTATTGATAGAAACTTAGAATCAAAAGGTAAAAGCAGCGACGATTAATTCTTTATTGAACGAATCGCTCAAAAATAAAAAATAAAGCTTATACAAGCACATATATTAAACTTACAATTCAATTTAGCATTTTAATCTAAATATACTCTATAAATAATATGGACGTAATCAACTTAGAACCAACAGAAGACACTCCAAAAGTAATCTTAGACAAAGACCGTCAAGTATTTGAAATATCAGGACGTTCTCTTCCAGAAGATGCAGCCGAGTTTTATCAGCCTATCTTAGATTGGCTAGATGAGTACGAAAATCAAGTAAATCCAGATACTAACTTTATGTTTAAGCTGGAATACTTCAACACAGCATCTTCAAAACTTATCTTAGATATTCTCTCTAAGCTAGAGGAAATTGAAGGCGCATCTGTGATTTGGTATTTCCACGAAGACGACGAGGATATGGAAGAAGCTGGTGAAGAGTTTTCTGACCTTGTAGATATTCCATTTGATTTCAAGACCTATTAATAGTCTAAATCATTGCAAAATTAGAGTTATACAGACTTTAATATTTAAACGACAATCTCAAAGCAAATAGGCTCTCGTTTAAAATCAATGTTATATCTCAATCAACTATACGTTTTTGGCTTGTTTACCTGTCATTTGACTTATAGTTTTGATTATCAACTATTTTTAGTTGTCTCTTGTCAATTAACTTTTATAGGGTAATTTCGCTAAGAGTCTTCTCTATTCGAAGTTTGCCCTTTTATGCCTTTTGAGTAAATCTGTTTTCTGACTAGAAAAATTATAATTTAGTACTACCAAAAGAAAGATAAAAAATAGAATATGAGTGAGGAAATACTAAAAGCCCTAACCCAATTATTTGCAGTTGTCTCAAAACAAGACGGTGGTGTATCAGAAGCCGAACGTAACTTTGTCATCCGATTCTTCGAACAAGAATTGGATAGAAAAAGGCTAAATGAGTATGTAGCACTGTATGACCAATATGCAGAGTTTGGAGTAGATGGCGAAAAAAATAAAGATAAAAAAGGAGAAGAAGCCACAGCAGAAAAGGAAGAAATAAATCCAGAAGATATAGTAATCATTACAGAAGGCAAAACGCCAGAAGAAATAGAACAACAAGAGAAAGACAAAGCTAGAGCTATACGAAAAGCGAAGAGAAAAGCAAAAAAAGCAGCAGAAGGAGGAGGTAATATCAAGCTCAAGGATAGTATGCGTACGCTAAGAGTTTGTAGAGATATTAACAAAACGCTTGCTCAAAAACAAAAAGTAATTGTTACCTTCAAGATTTTGGAGATGTTGGCTGTGGATAGAAACTTTAGTAGCCACAGATTAGAAATTATCAAGACAGCTTCTGAAATTTTTAAAATTCCAAAAAAGGAATATGAGCTGATGGAAAACTTTGTTATTTCCACAGACTCTCAACAGATGTTTGATTCTCCAAACTTCTTAGTCTTCGATGAGGAAGCTCCTCCTGTAGAAAGTAGAAAAAAATTCATTGATTCTGGTCTTTTAGATGGTGAAATTGTATTTATTCGCCTTGAAAGTGTTGATTTATATTTCACAAAATATAATGGTAAGGATGAGATTTTCCTAAATGGTCAGCTTGTAAAGAAAGATACGATTGTTCTTTTCTCTAATGGTAGTGTTTTCAAAACACCAAAAGGTGCGCCTCTTTATTATAGTGATCTTGTTACTCGCTTCAATGATTCGGCAAAGCAAAACCCTATCTCTTTTAACGCCATCAATATAGATTTTCGTTTTCCAGATGGAACTATCGGACTTCGAAATGTAAATATTGCTGAAGGTCCAGGCAAACTTCTTAGTATAATGGGAGCAAGTGGCGCAGGAAAAACGACACTTCTCAATGTTTTGGCTGGTTTAGAAACGCCGTATAAAGGAGAAGTCAGAATCAATGGATTCAATATTCACACAGAATCTGACAAAGTAGAGGGCGTAATTGGTTATGTTTCTCAAGACGACTTACTTATAGAAGAGCTTAGTGTCTATCAAAACTTGTATTATAATGCTAAACTTTGTTTTAAAGACCTTAGTGAAGAAGAGTTAGATACTCGTGTGATGGAGGTATTGGCAAGTTTGGGATTAGATAGAATAAAAGATATTACTGTTGGTAGTGTTCTGAATAAAATGATTAGTGGAGGACAGCGTAAGCGTTTGAATATTGCTTTAGAGCTTATTCGTGAGCCTGCTGTCATGTTTGTAGATGAACCTACTTCTGGACTGTCCTCAAGAGATTCAGAAAATGTAATTGACCTTCTGAAAGAACTCTCTTTAAAAGGTAAACTTATTTTTGTGGTTATTCACCAACCATCATCAGACATTTATAAGATGTTTGATAAGATGATTTTGTTAGATACTGGTGGTTATCCTATCTATTACGGCAATCCTGTTGAGGCGATTGCATACTTTAAGCGTGCTACAAATCAAGTCGGAAGTGATAACGGACAGTGCCAAACATGTGGTACGGTTACGCCAGAGCTTCTCTTCAATATTATTGAAGCACGAGTAGTAAATGAATATGGAGAATATACAGGAGTACGAAAAATTGCTCCACCAGAATGGAATGACCTTTACAAACAAACTCACTCTATCACTCCAGTAGATACGGTCAATGAGCCACCACCGAATTCGCTTAGTATTCCATCAAAGATAAAACAAGCTGCTATTTTTACGACGAGAGATTTTCTCTCTAAAATAAGCAATACGCAATACATGATGATAAATTTGTTGGAAGCTCCTTTGCTTGCACTTCTATTATCTGTTATTGTGCGTTTCAAAAATGCTAAAGATACTTCTGAATATATTTTCAGATATAATGACAATGTCCCTGCCTATATGCTTATTGCTATTATTGTAGCCCTCTTTATGGGACTGACTGTCAGTGCAGAGGAAATTATTCGGGATAGAAAAATTCAAAGGCGAGAATCCTTCCTTAATTTGAGTAGAATAAGTTACCTAACTTCTAAGATTCTTATTTTATTTACACTCTCGGCGATTCAAACCTTTACTTTTGCCATCATTGGAAATACAATTCTTGAAATTCAAGGTATGTATTGGCAATATTGGCTCGTACTGTTTAGTATTTCTTGTTTTGCCAATGCTTTGGGTTTAAATATTTCGGCTTCTTTCAACTCAGCTGTTACAGTTTATATCTTAATTCCACTTCTCTTGATTCCTCAAATGATTTTGAGTGGTGCAATTTTTAGATTTGACCAACTCAACAACGCTATTGTAGAAAAGGGACGTATTCCACTTATTGCTGATTTTATGGCATCTCGTTGGGCGTATGAAGCCTTAGCAGTAGAGCAATTTAAAGACAATCCGTTCGAAAGAGAGATTTTTGATGTAGAATTTGAAATCAGTCAGTATCAACACAAAGCGAACTTTTGGATTCCTAAGATGCAGGAAATTTTAGACCGTGCTGCCAACTATGCTGAAAGTGCACAAAATGAAAATGCAGATTCGGTTATGGTGTTATTACAAAGTGATATTGCTCTTTTAAAGCACGAGTGGCAAAGCGAAAAAGTAAATGAAATACTGGAACGCTTAAAACTACAAGCTGAAGATTTAGAACTCTCTTCTGAAGAACAAAAGCTATTAACTACCGATTTGGAAAAAACACTTCAAATCATAGAGTTTGATAGAGCAATGGCAGATAAGCTAAAGGCAGTTTTGGAAATGATACGCTCAAAAGTGATGACACCTAAGTTTGTTATGGCAGGCGAGCGAAAAGATAGTATTATCAATGCTATGGAACAAGACCCTTCAAACAAACTATCTGTAGTAGAACTAAAAAATAAATACACCAATGAGTATTTAGAATCACAAGTAAAAAATGAAATGATAAAGGATAGATATGTAGAGGGGGATGGATTTTTGGTGCAACAAACCGACCCTATCTTTGCTGTTCGTAATCCGAATAATATCTCAAATCCTTTGGATTATCGTACACATTTCTTTGCTCCAGAAAAACATTTTCTAGGCAATTACTTCGATACAATGTGGTTCAATGTCTGTGTAATGTGGGCAATGACAATACTTTTGCTCATCACACTCTACTTCGAATGGCTCAAAAAATTAATTGACATGCTAGGAAGTATTAGTTTTAAGAAGAGTAAAAAATAACGAGGCTTATACTTGACTTTTCTAATAGATTTACTAATTTAGTTTATCAAACTTGAGTTCATTAAAATTATTTTCAATACGCCAATACTTTTTTATATGAAATATTCATTTTATTCTATCCCTGTTCTCTCTCTCAAATCTTTATATGAGAAAAAAATGCTTTCTATGAAAAAACTACAACTTATAGCCTTTATTCTAACATTTGGTCTCTTTTCACTCACTTCTTGTGGAGGCGAAGATAAGCCAAAAGAAGAAAACACAGGAACGACAGAAGCCAATGCAGGAACTACCGATGCAGCAGCAGAGGAAGATATTTTAGCTCCTGGTGTTATGAATGACATTATTCAGTCTATTCCTTCTCCTTTAGAAGTTTCTATTTTGATTAAGGACTTGGGTACAGATTATCACAAAGACAATCTGAGTAACCCAGATTTAGTAGATAACTATACGAATAACTATAAAAAAGCACTCAATTTAGGAGTTTATAGTACAGATTTGGGATATGCAAATATCTATGAAAAAAATCAAGATGCACTAAACTACCTCAACTCTGTTAAGAAATTGGCAGATGGTCTTAATATTGGTCAGTTCTTCGACTATACCACTATCAAAAAACTTACACAATCAAATAAAGACTTAGACTCTCTCCTACAACTCACTACCCAAAACTTTGAAAAAATCAATACAGAGCTTCGCAAGCAAAAGCGTGAGTATTTGAGTATTCTTATTCTTACTGGAGGTTGGTTAGAAGCAAACTATATTACTTCTTTAGTATATAAAGAAAGTAACAATGCCGAACTCAAAGAAAAAATAGGTGAACAAAAACTTGTTTTGAATCGCATTCTGTTAGTATTAAATGTTTACAAAAACAAACCTAACTTTAGTGGTTTTATAGCAGATTTGGAAGAGCTACAAAAGGTATATGAAAACGTTGAAATTGTAGAAAAAGATGGACAACCCAAAATGGAAGTTGTAAATGGGGAAATCGTCATCCAAGACACAAAAGAAACAGTTGTAAATATTTCTGATTCCGACGTACAATCTATCAATAGTTTGGTGGCATCTATCCGTAATAAAATTATTAGTAACTAATTTTTCTCCAAAAATTAGAATAAAAAAAAACCGTTATCAGCCTT
>NZ_JAHDIG010000002.1:0-13384 GCF_020630935.1 Bernardetia sp. | reverse complement strand
AGTATCAGAATATAAAAGACAGGAATAATCATATATTTTATAAGAAATTATTAAAAAAACTAAGATTGGACGGTTTTTTGATTACATCACCTAAAAGAAGCGTATAGTAGAGCAATATTAATTAATAAATCGTTATTGATTAGTTGCAGATAGCTTGAAAACTATCTTTACCCAGTCTTCTGAAATGTAATAAAAATCTTTAGTATAATTTATTAGGTTAGGAGAAACGTTTCTTTATTTTTATGTATCTTTTTACTTTTGGAAAAGTATTTGCAACATCACTCATTAATAACCTAATTGTTACATTATTATACTATTTCCTAATTCCTAATTGAACAAGTTTTTGTCCAAATAAGCAAAACGTATGAAACATTTATTAATTCTTTTCTGTGCTTTTTTCTTTATCACATTTGCAGCTACTGACGCTCAAGCACAATGTAATACCGATTTGTATAACAACCTTGCACTCAAAAAATTAGCTCCAGGTTATACCTTTGTAAAGAGCTATCGTATTGATGGTAAAGGAGGAGATCGTAAGAAAGTAGAGTACACATGTGTATTTAGTAAAGGTACGGATTATATGATTCGTATGGCTGGTAAAGATGGAGGACCAAATGGTCTTATTGCAACTCTATATGACTCTCGTCGTTCTCAATTAGCAACTAGCTACCTCAATAACAAATATTATGAAGGTCTTACCTTTAAGTGTCAATCAACAGGTATCTATTATTTGAGCTTCACATTTAAAGATTCAAATAGCTATTGTGGAGCTGCCGTTTTAGGTTTCCGTCGCTAAAAACTCACTAATTATATAGAAATATTGTACTAGACTTAGTTACAACAAATATTTACAGAGCAAAAGATTGAACCTTTTGCTCTTTTTTAATGACAACTTTTATGATAAAAAAAAACATATCCTTTTCCTATAAAGCAAGATATTCTACACACGGAAACCTAAGCAGTACAACTGAATATATTTGGGTCGTTTTTCATGGATATGGACAACTTGCCGAATTTTTTATCAAAAAATTTGAAACATTAGATACAGACAAACACTATATTATTGCTCCACAAGGATTATCTACAGCTTATTTAGAAAAATTCACAGGCAGGGTGGGAGCAAACTGGATGACCAAACACGAAAGAGAACTGGATATAGAAAATAATTTAAACTATCTGGAAACTCTAGTAAGAAGTGAACTAAAAGATATTTCTACACACGCAAAAAAAATTATTGTATTAGGGTTTTCGCAAGGAGCAGCTACGGCAAGTCGGTGGATTGCTCACACTGATTATGAAATAAATAGATTCTTAGTATGGGGAGGAATGATAGCTCACGATATTGAACCCATTTTTTATCAGAAAATGAAAAATAAAATTGCTCTTTTTTATGGAGATAAAGACGAATTTATCAATGAAGAGAAACTCAAAACTGGTTTGGAGGTCTTAAAGGAGGTGGAAATTTCTCCACAACTTATCCCCTATCGTGGCACACACAAAATATATGAAGAGGTTTTAAATGATTTTATTCAAAACTCTTTAGCATAGTTTAGCGTTATTTTAAGGGACACACGACACTAAATAGTCATTTTTTAAACTAAAAACTATACACAATATGTCAGATACAACAAAAGAAAGCCCTACTCACTTTACGGAAGAAGACTTCATACAACAAGAAAGCCCCATTGTTACTCCAAACTCTCAAATTGAGGTAGAGGAACAAGTAGAAAACTCTAAGTTTTATAAAAAAGCTGCTTCAAAAGCTGTGAAAGTAATTGCAAGCCGAAACAAAATGTTTGCTCTACTCAACAAAGCCTATACCTACTTTATTGAAAAAGAGGGAGATAAGCCTGTCAGTACGGAAGTAAAAGAGAAATTTAAGACGTTGTTGCGCCTTATTCGTGCGCTTTATAAAAAAGAATACAGAGATTTTCCTTGGGGTTCACTCGTAAAAGCTACAGCGACAATTATCTATTTGGTTTCTCCTTTAGATGTTATGCCAGATTTTATTCCTTTTGTGGGTATGATGGACGATTTTGCTCTTATTTCTTGGACAATCGGATCATTGAATGATGATATTAAGGATTTTGAAAATTGGGAACAGGCGCAAGCTCTAAAGATTGCAGAACAGACTACTTAATAGTATAAAAAAATTATAATCTTACTAGCTAATTGTTTCCAAACAGTTAGCTATTTTTTTCGCTGCTTTTATAAAAAATTACAAAACTATTGTTTTTAATACAACGTTACTGACTTGAAAGTCAATTTATTACTAGAAAAAGAAAAAATATTTTATATACAACCTTATGGAACGCAAATCACAAGATAATATACCTACTAGCAAAGTACAGAGAGCTGCCAAATTTGCCAAAACAGGAGTAAAATTAGGGGCAAATTATGTAAAACACTATGCAAAGAAAGCTGTAAATCCAAGCCTTGACAGGAAAGAATTAGATGATGCAAATGCAAGCGATGTCTATGATACACTAAGCGAACTAAAAGGAAGTGCTTTAAAGGTGGCACAAATGATGTCTATGAGCGAAGGAATGTTGCCGAGTGCGTATAGTGAAAAATTTAAAATGGCACAATATACTGCTCCACCATTGTCGTTTCCATTGGTTGTCAAGACATTTAAGCAATATTTAGGAAAAAGTCCGAATGATATTTTTGATGAATTTGGTAAAGATGCGATGAATGCTGCCTCCATTGGGCAAGTGCATAAAGCAAAAATTGGAGACCAAACTTTTGCCGTAAAGATACAATATCCAGGAGTAGCAGAAAGTATTGATTCAGATTTGAGAATGGTAAAGCCTTTCGCAATGCAGCTTTTAGGACTTAGTGAGCGTGATTTGGAAATTTATATGAAGGAAGTAGGGGATATGCTCAAGTCAGAAACAAATTATAATTTAGAATTAGAACGCTCTCAAAAATTAGCCAAGCTCACTCAAGAGGCTGTCCCAGATGCTATTTTTCCCAATTATTACCCAGAATATTCTTCAGAAAGAATCTTGACAATGGATTTTTTGGAAGGAATGCACTTAAAAGAATTTTTGGCAACTAATCCATCACAAGAAGTTAAAAATAAGGTAGCCCAAACACTTTGGGATTTTTATGATTTTCAGATGCACGTTTTAAAGGAAGTTCACGCAGACCCTCATCCTGGTAATTTCTTAATGCAAGAAGATGGAAAAGTTGGCTTTATAGACTTTGGTGCAGTAAAAGTAATTCCAGAAGAATACTATTACAAACATTTTAGTATTATGGAAAAAAGTATTTTAGAGGACAATGAAAAACTAGAAACTGCCTTTGAAGATTTAGGATTTTTGATGCCTAGCGATACTCCACAAGAGAGAGCATTTTTTAAAGGTGTATTCAAAGAGCTTCTATCACTTTCTATGAAGCCTTTTCATAGTGATACGTTCTATTTTGGGGATAAGGCATATTTCAATGACTTAAATGAATTTGGTGAAAGACTTTCCAAAATGCCAGAACTTCGTAACTCAAAACAAGCTAGAGGTTCACAGCATTCATTGTATCTCAATAGAACCTATTTTGGCTTGTATTTTTTATTACACGAACTAGATGCCACTATAAGCACACGTTCGCATTGGTATAAAAACTCATAAATACCTTCTGCTTGATACATAAGTTATTTAAGACTTAAAAGCGAGCGAAGCTAATGTATTTTTATATCCATCATCATCGGTACTGACCTTGGTCTATTTAGGTCAGTCTCGTTAGAGCAGACCATAAATAACTGTTGTTTTTCTGCCCTTAAACAACCTTATAATTCAAACCTATCGTTTTAAAAAATGACGATAGGTTTTTTATTCTCTAATCCATCTTAGGCAACTTCCCCCCACAATGAGGACAATAACAGAGTTGTTGATTGTTTTCGTGCTGCTCTTGCTTACCTTCTGTTCGTTCTTTCAAACCTTCCAATAGTTCTTTCTCTAACTGCTCTTTAGCTGCTTTTTCTATTTTCTTGCGCTCTTCTATTTTCTCTAAGAAACCTGCACTCAATATACTGGTAGGCAGTGCCACAACACCAATCCCAATAAGTGCCGTGACGCCATTGAGAAACTTTCCTACCATCGTAACAGGTACAACATCTCCATAACCCACTGTTGTAAGTGTAACGACAGCCCACCAAAGCGTTGCAACAATATTAGGAAAACCATTTGGGTTCACATCGTGTTCAACATAGTACATTAATGTAGAAGAAACTAAAAGCAAAATAAGAGCAAAAAACACAGTAGTTACAAGTTCTTCTCCTTTTTCTTTAAGAACATCATAGACTAGGTTTAAAGCACGAGAATATCGATTGAGTTTAAAAATACGCAAAAGACGCAGTAGCCTCATCATTCTGAGAAGTCGCAAATCTTCTACCCCGAAGAAGGGTAGATAAAATGGAAGAATGGCAAGCAAATCTATAAGCGCAATAAAAGAAAAAATATACTTTAAATAGGCTTTCCAAGCTGATAAATGAGGATATTTTAGAGGTGCAGTCCACAAACGAAGTAAATATTCTATCGTAAAAATGATAATAGAAAAAACTTCAAAGGCGTGAAAATACTCTCCATATTTTGCTTGTGCTTTTGGATATGACTCCCAAATGGTAGAAATCACACTCAATAAAACCAGTATAATGATAAAGTAATCGAAATAGACACTTTTTTTATCATGTTTTTCTCCACGCTCTATTATAGTATAAATTCGTATTCGAAGTGAGGAATAACTCATACGTCTTTATTCAGAATTTGGTAATTTTAAAAACTTAGTTTTCTTCTATTGGCTTTACAAAAAGGATAGTATCTGAAACAGAAACAATCTCATAGCTTACTTTTTGATTCTCTAAAGAAATAGTCAAGGTATTTTTATTGTTTTCTTGCGAAAAATTCCATTTTCCTTCTTTTGTAACATAAACATCTGTCGGTCCAATAGCCTGTTTTTTTACTACTCCATTTTCTTCAAATTTCCATCCCTCACGCCCACGAGCAGGAGGAAACTCATAAGTTGATGGTCGGTAGGCTTCTAAGCCATCTTTATTGTCTTCAAAAGAATAAATCCAAGTAGTTCCGACTACTTTTTTCATCATATCTTCTTGCTGACAAGCCATTAGTATAACAGCAAACATAGAAAATATAAATAATACACTTAATTTTGTGATGAATTTCATATAACCAGTTTAGAATTTAGATTGTATAATTTAGGAATAAATGCAATTTTAGAGCTTAAATTGCAAAGTTTAGAATAAAAAGTGAATTAAGATTTTAAACCTTATCATTCAAAAGGCTTGCCTTTGATGACAAAAATAGAATTAAATTTATCATTTACCCATTTATCATTATTTTGAAGCCCTCTCATATTCTTGTTCCGACATTTTTTTCGTTTAGAGACGCATTAATGCAAACCTATACGCTGCCCTATATCAAAATTATGAAAAAATATTTACCCAAAGGCAGTAAAATTTATTTAATGACTTTAGAACAGCCTCATTTCAAGATGAGTGAGGAACAAAAAGAACAAGTAAAAAAGGAACTTCAAAATGATTTTGATATTTACCTGTTAGATTTTTCCTATTACCGTTTTGGTCTGCGCTCTATACTCAACTGGGTAAGAATAGTAAGTGTTCTTGTAAAAACAGTTTTTACGAAAAATATACGTTTTATTCACCCTTTTTGTATGCCAGCAGGAGCAGGAGCTTATTTAGTCTCCAAGTTTACAGGAAAAAAACTCATCATAGATAGTTTTGAGCCACATGCAGAAGCTATGCTAGAAAGCAATACGTGGAAAAAGAATAGTTTGGCTTTTCAAATTTTATGGAACTTAGAAAAACTCCAAACTTCTCGTGCCTCTGCTTTCGTTCCTTGTGTGAATGAAATGCAAAATTATGCCAAAAACAGATACAGAATTGATATTTCAGACCGTTGTTTAGAATCCAAACCAGCTTGTGTAGATGTAAACTTATTTGACTTTAATAAGCGAAAAAACCCCAAGTTATTAGAAGAATTAGGATTACAAGACAAAATTGTGAGTGTTTATGCAGGAAAGTTTGGCAGTTCGTACTTAGAAAAAGAGATTTTTGATTTTTGGAAAGTTTGTCATGATTTTTGGGGAGATACATTTAGAGTTCTGATTCTGACCTCTCATAAAGAAGAAGAAATAAATAACTATTGTAGGGAAAGTAATTTAGACAGGAATATTGTTACTACAAAGTTTGTTTTCCATGAGCATATCCCTTCTTACATCGGACTAGGAGATTTTGGCGTTACGCCTTTCAAGCCAGCAGCTTCCAAACGCTATGGCACTCCCATCAAAACAGGAGAATATTGGGCAATGGGACTTCCAGTAGTCATCACACCACATATTTCAGATGATTCTGATACTATCAAAAAATATCAAATTGGCTCAATTATGAACGAGTTTACAGAAGAAGAATATTTACGTATTGCAAAAGAAATCAACGAACTTTTAGTTCATAAAGAAGAAACCAACTTACACCAAAAAATACGAGATATTGCTGAAAAGTACAGAGGTTTTCAGATTGCTCACCGTGTGTATGATGAGCTGTATGGAGAAAAGGGACGTGCTTGGACGTTTTAAGTAGTTGAGTAGTACAATTTAGTTTATAAAAACTATTGTCAAGGTCTGTTTTTTTCTTCGAAAAGACCCTTGACAAAGTTAAAATTCAACTTTTTATAAAATTGCACTAGCTTTTGAAAATAACAAAATTATACCAGTTAACTACTTAATAATTAACTTACAAACAAATCAGATTTTAAGGCTGGATGTTCTGAACTAATCGCTAAAAAATTTACATATTCTGACTGCATAAAATCTGTCTTACTCAAAGGAGAGGTAGTTAGATGCTGCAACTCATGGATTTGATAATTTATAGCATCAAACTGTTCGAATAACTGTTGTTTTTCTTCTTGCTTTATACATTCAAAGGTAATAATAGTAGGGTTATTCCTTAATAACTTTTTTGCTCCTTTAATGACATTTATTTCAAAACCTTCTGTGTCTATTTTTATGAAGTCTGGCACAATGCCTTTGGAATCTGTATAATTATCTAAAGTAATTACTTTTGTCTCTACTTTCTTTACTTTATCGAAGGTATTGATACTCTCAACATATTCTTCTGTAAGGCTTCCTAGCCAAGTATCTTTTTCTGGAAAGACAAGTGTAGCCGTACTTTCTGTTTCTCCTACGGCTACCTTTTCTAAATTATACTTGAGATTATTCAGTTTTGCCATAGTGTCAAAACTATCATAACAAGCAGGATTAGGCTCAAAAGTAATAGTATCTATTCCAGTTGCTAAAAATAAAATAGAATGTGTTCCGTAGTTAGCTCCTACATCAAAAACGAGTTTGGGCTTATATTCTGATAAGATAAGTTTTTTATAAAATGCTTTTACTTCAATATCGTGTCCAACAATAGAAACGGCTGTATCCCAGTCTAACCACATAGATTCTGCTCTTAGAGGCACTTTAATACTATGGTCAGCAAACTGAACTGTCCAAGTAGTATTTAAAGAATCTATTTTCATTTCTTCTCTAAATATTTTGGCATAAGAAGTATGAAAAACCTCTTTCTCGTGGCTATCCAAACCATTATAAAATGAATTGAGTTTTTTTAAAGAGCTTTCCTCTAAAAGCATTTGTTTTATTTTATTTTTTGAAAATTTCATTGTAGATGGAAATTTTCGAACTACCTTCATTAAAAACTCTTTTGATGTCATTTTTTTCTTTATAAGTGATTTAACTCATTTGTTAGACAAAGGTAGAATTTTATTATTAATACTTAAAAAAATTATCAAAACCATTACGTGATAAGATTCGTTTAGTTGAGACTAGACTTAAAATATATATCTAAAACAACTAAAATATAAATGGAAAATACCACTACATCGGCAAAAGAACAAATCAAAAGTGCATTTATAACGTATATCAGACAACACGGAAAAGCTCCCAACACACCCTACAACCTAATGGCAGAGCTAGGGGAAGATGAGAAATTCTTCTATGACAATTACTCTAGTTTTATGAACGTTGAGCAAGAAATTTGGGGAGAATACCTAAGTGAAACGGTACAAAGGCTGCGTTCAGAATCGGTATATGATGAATATATGGTGCGTGAAAAGCTCCTCGCTTTTTATTTTACGCTAATAGAAGTTTTGAAAGAAAATCGCAGTTTTGTAGTTAATCAGCTTAGTCCAAGAAATGGAGGTTTTAGAAGAAGAGTGTTATCAGATTTTAAAGATGGTTTTTATGAATACATCAACCTACTTTTGGAAGAGGGAATGGACACAGGTGAGGTAGAACAGCGTATGTTTGTAGGAAGCAAATATGATAAACTCCTGTGGGCAGAAACTGAATTTTTGATTCGCTTTTGGCTTAGAGATGATAGCAAAAACTTTGAGAGAACCGATGCAGCCGTAGAAAAAACAGTCAATTTTGCAATGGACTTAATTGGAAGAAATATAGCAGATTCAGCTTTTGATTTTGTAAAGTTTTTGTTTCAAAGAAAATAGTTCTTGAATGATAAATTATAAGTGATGAATGGTAAATGAAATACGGTTTTCCGTTCATCACTTACCATTCATAATTCACAATTCAATTATGCTTTTTTCAAACCAAGTTCTATCAGACGCTCATTCAAAAACTCTCCTGCTGTGATGTCTTCAAACTGTTTTGGATTTTCTTTATCAATACAATTATCCAAACACGTCAAGTCCATTTCCGAACGTGGATGCATAAAGAATGGAATTGAATAACGAGATGTATTCATTTTGTCCTTTGGAGGATTTACTACTCTGTGAATCGTAGATTTGAGTTTGTTGTTTGTCAAACGAGAAAGCATATCACCAACATTTACAACTACTTGCTCAGGAAGGGCAGTAATCGGAATCCATTTGTCATCACGACGCAACACCTGCAAGCCATCAGCACTTGCACCCATCAAAAGCGTAATCAAATTGATGTCGCCATGTGCAGCAGCACGAACAGCATCAGGAGCTAATTCTTCAGGGTTTGGAATAGGAAAATAGTGAATTGCTCTCAAAATACTATTTCCATTATGGATTTTGTCATCAAAATAATGTTCGTCTAAGCCTAAATATAACGCAGCAGCTTGCAAAAGCTCTTTACCCGAATTTTCTAATGTTTGGTAAGCGTGCTTTGTATATTTTTCAAATTCTGGAGTTTCTTGTGGAAAAATATTATCTGGGTACTCCTTCAAAGCCGAATCGTTTTCTTTTTCGCTTTCTTCAAAAATTTGTCCGACATGGTAAAACTCTTTCAAATCTGGTGTTTTGAAACCTTTTGCTGTTTCTCTACCCTTACTGATATAACCACGCTGTCCAGCAAGAGCCAAATTTTCATATTTGCGTTTCGTCTCTTCATCTAACTGAAAAAATTCTTGTACAGAATCATATAGTTTGTCTCTATCATCATCTGCCAAACCGTGGTTTTTTACAGCTACAAAACCAATATTTTCCCACGCCTGCCCTAGCTCTTTTACAAATTTAGCTTTGCGCTCGCCACCTGCTCTGAAGTCTGCCAAATCTACTGAAGGCACTTCATCATATAAAATATTGCTCATCGTATTTTGAATTTATTGTTTTTAAAAAGAAATTTTTAGTAAAATAATGAAATCTTTAGGCATTTTCAAAATATAGCAGAATGGACTTTTAGTCTGTTTAAAAAGTTATAAAAATCCTCTATCAAACAAGGAAACCAATAAAAGGATATGTATTTTTGCAACTTATATCAGAATATATCATCCGTATTTATATAAAAAATGAAAAATCCTTTTTGGAAATATGCCTTTCTTACGGCTGCCACTATGGCTGTTGGAGTTCTACTTCTCAATGTTAGTTTTCACTTGTTAGGAAAAAATCCATTCAGAGAACACGAATTTATGTTTATGCCTATCTATTTTGGATTATTGGTACTAGGGCTTTTTCGTTATAGAAAAGATATAATGAAAGGCTATTTGGAAGGGTGGCAGGCTATCAGTTTTGGAATTGTTGCTAATTTTGTTGCTATTGTCTTGTATAGTGGTCTTTTATATGGCTTTTTAAGAACTGTCCCAGCAGCTTTAGAAAGACACCAAACTGAAATTGATGAATACAATATTGCTCTACAAAAAGAAGCCAAATTACATAAAGAAGAATCAGAAGAATTGAGTTCAATTTTATTAGAAGCTACAAAAAACAACCCTAGAATAACTCCTTCTGCTATCGCAATAGATAAGTTTGTCAAAGTAGGAACAATAGGTTTTATAATTGCAATGGTGGCAAGTCTTTTTATGATAAAGAAAAACCCAAATGCGAAAACGTAAATTCAATTACGAATTGAAGTAAAACAACTATGTTCTGTATTTCATAGAATAAAAAAATTTATCATTTACCATTAATCACTAATAATTAACTTTCCATCTCTTAGCTCAATTACATTATCAATGATAGAATGATTTTTCAGCCACTCATCGTGTGTGGTTAAGATAATGGTTTGTCCGTCTGCCTTCAATTTTTCAAATACTTCAAAGACTTCTATGGCATTTTGCCTGTCTAGGTGTGAAGTCGGTTCGTCAGCAAAAAGAATGGCAGGTTTTCGCACTAATGCCCTTGCTATGGCTGTACGTTGAAGCTCCCCACCAGACAAAACATCTATTTTCTGATTCAATTTATGAGAAATTTGAGCTAATGTAGCTGCTTCTTTGCTCATCCTATTCATTTTTTTGATAGAATAATTTAATGGTAAAAGTGGCAGAGAAATATTTTGCTCTACAGTTAGTCCTTGAATGAGATTAAAATGCTGAAAAACGATACCGATATGTTCTCTTCGAAACTGTGTTAAGAATTTTTCTGACCAGTGTGATACGTTTTCCTCTAAACAAATATAACTACCAGAAGTGGGTTTGGTAAGTCCTGCCAAAATACTAATTAGCGTTGTCTTGCCAGAACCAGAAGAACCTTTCAAGAGCGTACAGCTTCCCTTTTTAATAGAAAAAGAAATATCCGATAAGGCTGTAAATTCATTTATTTTTCCTTTATTGAAAGTTTTGGTAAGGCTTTGAGTTTGGAGAGCGTACATTTTGAAAAGATGGATTTTTGACTTGTTTAATTCTCTTTCAAATTTACTGCTTTTTATTTTCTGTGTCAGAACGAAACTATTTTTATTTTTTGTGTGTAGTAAATGGCATAATGAGGCAGTAGCTCAGTTGGTAGAGCAACGTATATTTCTATGATTATCTAAACGGTCAAATAGAAATTACTTCTTAGCCTGTCACGCCGTGTGTCGTAGGTTCGAATCCTACCTGCCTCGCAAAATCTCTTAAAAGTAAGAAATTGAGCTTATTTTTAGCATAAAACATTATTCATAAGGTAGTCATATCATCAAAAAAACACCTTTCGTTTTGTTTAATAAAGGTTTTTGAAATCAAGGTGTTTCGTTGGGAAACTCAATTTTTAGTGGGTAACGCAACAAAAGTTTATTCGCTTGTGTTGTCGTCATTTTTCACTAAAAAATTACAACTATGCTAAAAAAAACGTATTTTTATGAATGTAGGATTTTTAATAAAAGAACTACGAACAGATAGATTCTCTATATATTGTAGAGTTTCGTTTGGAGCAAAAGACAAAGGTGTTCCTTTTGCTACTGGTGTGATTTTAGATAAGAAAGAGCATTGGGAAAATAAAAGAGGGTACAACTTTACTATACTTAGTAAGGAGCGTAACGCAAGAATTAAAACAGATACCTTACTTTTATTGAAATCTGAACTAGAGGAAATTTACTTAAACCTCAAAAAGCTCAAAAGGGCGACAAATTCAAAAATAATTACTGACATCTATCGTGGTAATGAAGAACCAGAACTCACTACCATTCAAATCGTAGATGAGTTTGTAGAACGTCAGCTTTTAAGAGACATAGAACCAGCCACAAAAACAGGTTATAAGAGATACCGTACTGACTTCAACACATTTTGTAGAGAAAATGATATTTCGCATCTTCCAACGAGTGAATTTACTATTACTCATGGTAAAAACTATTTTGATTTTTTGAGGACAAAACTAAATAAACCCAATAGTGAAGCCGTAGCTAAGAAAAAAGTAGCTATGGTTGAAAAATCATTGAAAGAAGCAGCAAGAGACAAGCGTATTGAATCAAACCCCTTAGAAGGCTTAGAGATAAAAATAATTCGCAAAAAAACACCTCACGTATTTTTAAGTCAAGCAGAACTAGCTAGAATAGAGAGAAAGACATTTAAAATAGAAAGGCTAGAAAAGATTAGAATTGCTTTTATTTTCTCTTGTTATACAGGATTCCATTTCAATCAGATGAAGATTTTTGATGCAGAAAAACATATTTTTGAGGAAAATGGAATACAATTTATATCCACAAATAGAGACAAAAACAATAACTATATAGGTGTTCCAATTTTCAAACGAACTAGAAAATTATTAGAAAGTTGTAATTATAAACTCTCAATTCCTTCAAATGCTCATTACAATGGCTATTTGAGAGAAATTGCAGATATTTGCAAGATAACTAAATATCTAACCTCTAAAATAGGACGGAAGACCTTTATTGATATGCAAATGAATCGGTATGGTGTTCCTAAGCCAATAGTCTCTCGTATGGTCGCACATAGTTCTGTCAGGACAACAGAAAAATACTACGGAGACTTAGACAGAACCTCAATATTTAGAGAGACACAATCACAACTCTAATCCCTTATATCTTGTGTACACTCCCCCTCTGTACACTTTTTTATTATGTAAGTTTTTTCTATAAAAATAATAAAATTAAATTCTCAAAAATCAGCTACTTTTTTAAAAAGTGCGTTTTTGATACCTTAAAGCAAGATTGTGTTTTTACTGAAGTAATTTCCCCCTGGTAAAATTTTGCTTTGCTCTTTAAGTAATAAAACACAAAAAAAGCTACATTTTTTCAAACATAGCTTTTGTTTAACAAATAGAGCTGTCAAGATTAAACAAAAATTAAAGGTTATTTTGCGATTGAGCAATTTGTTCTTGAATCATAGCTCCTAGATTGACACCTAGTTCATTTTCAATGAGAGGTTGAAGTTTATTAAAAACTTCTGTCATAATCTCATCAAAATTTTCTTCTGAAACGACATATTTACCTAAATCTATTTTTTTCGTAAACTCTGGCATTGCCTTAGAATAACATTCTGCTTCTAAAGCCATTACAATAGTATTAGGCTCTGATGCGTGATTTTTGTGTTTAATGAGCGTTTCTGTGGCATACCCACGTACTCCCATATCTTCATTAATGGGAATGTCAAATTCAAAGTCTTGGTTGAGTGTTATGTTCATAATTAAATTATATTTATAAGTCCTAAATTTTCTAA